>JAGVUH010000133.1 GCA_019136395.1 Gammaproteobacteria bacterium | reverse complement strand
CTCTATGGCGACATGGCCGGCGGCTTCGCCCCGATCAAGGATGTCCCCAAGACCCTGGTATACCGGCTGGCGGCCTATCGCAATACCCTGGGACCGAAGGCTATCATTCCCCAGCGCGTCATCGACCGGCCCCCCTCGGCGGAGCTGCGGGAAAATCAGACGGATCAGGACAGCCTCCCCGATTACGCCGTGCTGGACCCAATCCTCAAGCGCTACGTGGAAGAGGACGAGAGCGTGGCCCGCATCGTCGCCGCGGGCTTCCCGGAGGAGCTGGTGCGGCGGGTGACCCGCCTGGTGGATCGTAATGAATACAAGCGCCGTCAGGCCCCGCCGGGGGTGCGCATCACCACCCGCGCCTTCGGCCGCGACCGGCGCTATCCCATCACCAGTGGTTTCTAGGGTCAGGTCCCCCGTGTCCGACCCCGCCACTGCCGCGACAGGCTGAATCCCTATGCTCGCTTCGCTCGATAAAGAACGCATCCTCATCGTCGACGACACCCCGGACAACATCGACCTGCTGGTCGGCGTGCTCCAGTCCGACTACGAGATCATGGCGGCGATCAATGGCGAGCGCGCGCTCAAGATCGCCCGGTCGGCGAACAAGCCGGATATGATCCTGCTGGACATCATGATGCCGGGCATGGATGGCTACGAGGTCTGTCGGCAACTCAAGGCCGATCCTGCTACCTCCGAGATCCCGGTCATCTTCATCACCGCCAAGACCGAGGTGGCGGATGAGACCCAGGGTTTCGCCCTGGGGGCGGTGGACTACATCACCAAGCCCATCAGCCCGCCCATCGTCCGCGCCCGGGTCCACACCCATCTCACCCTGCACGATCAGCGGCGCGCCATGGCCCGCGAGGTGCGGGATCGGACCCGCGAACTGCATGAAACCCGGCTGGAGATCATCCGCCACCTGGCCCGCGCCGCGGAGTTCCGGGACAAGGATACCGGGACCCACATCATCCGCATGAGCCACTACAGCCGTCTGCTGGGCCAGGCCTATGGTGGCAACGAGGAATGGGTGGATCGCCTGTTCAATGCCGCCCCCATGCACGATGTGGGCAAGATTGGCATCCCCGACCATATCCTCCTCAAGCCCGGCAAGCTGGACGAGGCGGAATGGGAGGTGATGAAGCGCCACACCACCTATGGCGGCGAGATCATCGGTGACAACCCTTCACCCCTGTTGCGGATGGCGCGTAACATCGCCCTGACCCATCATGAACGCTGGGATGGCACTGGCTATCCCGCGGGGTTGAAGGGGGAGGAGATCCCGCTGGAGGGCCGCATCGTCGCCCTGGCGGATGTCTTCGATGCCCTGACCTCGGTGCGGCCCTACAAGCAGGCCTGGACGGTTGAGGCGGCGGTGGCGGAGATGCGCCAGGGGGCGGGTCAGCACTTCGATCCCCACCTGGTGACCCTGTTCGAGCGCATCCTGCCCGATTGTCTGATCATCCAGTCGCGCTATGGCGACTCCCTGGCTTGAAGAAGGAGAGAGAATGAAGCATCCGCTGACCCTGACCCCTGGCCTCAGGGTGCCGGCACTGATCCTGGTGGCGTTCTTGGGCATCATCCCGGGACATGGCCCGGCGGCCGCCGATTTCCCGGTGGAGGTCGCCACGCTGAACCGCTCCGCCCCCAGCAACCAAGCCTGGGAACAACTCGACGGCACGGGTCTCAACCTCCAGTCCGCCGCCGTCATGGTGGTGGATACGGCGGGCAACACCATCTACGCCAAGCGCGCCGATGAGCCCAAGTCCATCGCCTCGGTCACCAAGCTGATGACCGCCGTGGTGGTCCTGGATGCGGGGGTGGACCTGGACGCCCCCATCACCATCCGCCCCGAGGACAAGGACCTGCTGCGCAACAGCCGCTCCCGTCTTCAGATCAATCGGGCCACCCTGCCACGCCGGGAACTGTTGTTGGTGGCCCTCATGTCCTCCGACAATCGGGCCGCCGCCGCCCTGGGGCGTACCACCTTCGCCGGCGGGACCCCCGAGTTCGTCCAGCGCATGAACATCAAGGCCCAGGCCCTGGGCATGCAAGACACCCGCTTCGCCGATGCCAGCGGGCTAGACGCGGCGAACCGCTCCACGGCGCGGGATTTGACCAAACTCGTTGGGGCCGCCTCCGCCTATCCCCTGATCCGTGCCGCCACCACCCGCGCCGAGGCCCACCTCCAACCCCATCCCGGCGGTGACGCCTTGGGCTATCGCAACACCAATCCCCTGGTGTCGAGCGAGGCCTGGGACATCGAGCTGAGCAAGACGGGCTACATCACCGACGCGGGTCGCTGCCTGGTCATGCAGGCCATGATCAGCGGCCGCCGGCTGCGGATCGTGTTGCTGGATTCACCGGGCAAGCTGACCCCCATGGGGGATTCCAACCGGCTGCGCCAGTGGATCGAGCGCAGCCTGGCCAAACAAGGAGCGGGATAGCGGGGGGTAACCGTCTAACCCCTACCTTGCTCCCTTCCCCCACCAGGGGGGAGGGAGCAAGAAATCATCGCCTTGAACTGCCTAAGCCTGCTCTGGTGGCGTGGGGGCGGGAACGCTTACTAACGGCAAAACCGCGTACGGACCCGGTGGTTCCCCAAATCAGACCGGGCCGTCCAGTTCAAAGCGGGGCATCCAGTTCCTTATCCCGCTCGATCAGGGCATAGGCCGAGTGATTGTGAATGGACTCGAAGTTCTCTGATTCGACGATGTAGGCGCCGATCCGCTCGTCCGCGTTGAGGCGGATGGCCACGTCCCGCACCATGTCCTCGACGAATTTCGGATTGTTATAGGCCCGTTCGGTGACGTACTTCTCGTCCGGCCGCTTGAGCAGGCCGAAGAGCTCGCAGGAGGCCTCCTTCTCCACCAGGTCGATGATCTCTTCCGGCCAGATGAAGCCCCGGGTACGGACCTGGACCGTGACATGGGAGCGCTGATTGTGCGCGCCGTAGGCGGAGATCTCCTTGGAACAGGGACAGAGGCTGGTGACGGGCACCACCACCTTGATGTACATCCGCGGCGTGCCATTGCTGATCTCGCCGATGTAGGTGACATCGTAATCGAGGAGACTCTGGACTCCGCTGATGGGGGCCTTCTTGTTGACGAAGTAGGGAAAGCGCATCTCGATATGGCCCATCTCCGACTCCAGCCGCTCGGCCATCTCCGTGAGCATGTCCTTGAAGGACTCGACGCCGATCTCCTTCTCGTGCTTGTTGAGGATCTGCACGAACCGGGACATGTGGGTCCCTTTGAAGTTATGGGGCAGATAGACGTACATGTTGAAGGTGGCGACCGTGTGCTGCTCGCCGTCGCTGCGATCCCGCACCCGCACGGGGTGACGGATATCCTTGATGCCCACCTTGTCGATCGCAATCCGCCGCAGGTCGGCGCTGGCCTGGACATCGGCGATGGGTTGGCTGGCGGACTTGATCTTGATCGCTGAATCCATGAGAAATTTAACCTCTTGAGACGCCCCCGGCAGGAAGGTCGCGGAAAAGATGGGTCGAATCTGGGGGTGGGGCGGGGGAAAGCCAAGCCGCGCGCCGGGGGGGCGAAGGTGTCAGTGGTCCCGCTCGTTGATGTAAGCCGCGATCCAGCGTAGGGGATCGGCCTGGGCATCGAAGGGCTCCAGGCCACTCAGGGCCTCGGTGACCAGATCCCTGGCGGCCTGGCGGGCGCCCTCCAGGCCCATCAGGGCCGGATAGGTGGCCTTGTCCTGCGCCAAGTCCTTGCCATGCGTCTTGCCCAGGACGGCGGTCGGGGCCTCGATGTCCAGGATGTCATCGCGGATCTGAAAGGCCAGACCCAGGCACTTGGCGTAATGGTCGAGTCGTTCCACCCGGTCGGTGGCCAGATCAGGGCGGGCGCGGCACACCATGCGCACGCTGGCGCGGATGAGGGCCCCGGTCTTGTGGATGTGGATGCTCTCCAGGCTGGTGAGGTCAATCTCCTGGCCCTCGGCCTCCAGATCCATCATCTGGCCGCCGGCCATGCCCCGGGAGCCGGCGGCCCAGGCCAGGTCATCGATCATGGCCAGGCGCGCCGCGGGTCCTCCGGGGAGGGTCTCGTCCCGGGTCAGGACCAGAAAGGCCTGGGTCATGAGGGCATCGCCGGCGAGGATGGCGGTGGCCTCGTCGAAGGCCTTATGGCAGGTGGGGCGGCCGCGGCGCAGGTCGTCGTCGTCCATGGCCGGCAGGTCGTCGTGGATCAGGGAATAGCCATGGATCATCTCTACCGCCCCGGCGATGCCGTTGACCTGGTCGGGCGCCAGGCCGATGGCCTCGGCGGTGGCATAGGCCAGGGTCGGCCGGATGCGCTTGCCGCCCCCCAGGATGGCGTAACGCATGGCCTGGTGGAGGCGGCTGGGGGGGACCTGCTCCGGGGGCAGCCAACGCTCCAGGGTGGCCTCGATCCGTTGACCGCAGGCGGCGATGAAGGTCTCTAGGCGGGGCTCCAGTTCGGCCTCCGCCGACTTGGCGGTGAGAATCCTGACCCGCTGCTCGGCCTCGTCCAGGGTCCGCTGGCAGGTGCGGGCCAGGCCAATACCGCGTTCAAAAACCGCAAGGGACGCCTCCAGGCTGAGGTCCCCGGACTCAAGGCTGTTCACCAGGGCCTCGAGTTCGCTGAGGGCCTGCTCGAAACTGGCGACGGGTGTCTGGTTGTCGGTGGTCATGGCGAGATCATCCGCGCCCTCATCTACGCTTAATTAAGAGGTGGCCAGCCCGCGACGGCGGCAGATCCTGCATGAAATTTGAAACTGTCCAAGTGGCTAGAGTACCTTTCGCCCCTTTGGCCGGTCAAATCCGGCCGGTGACATCGCCCCGTCGCCATTCCCGTGCTCATTCCGGCGGGGCCGCCCATGGCCGCGCGAGGGGACTCCCGTCAGGTATCAGCCAATCATGAGTAATTATTTCATGCGGTTACGGCTTGAGCCGTGGCCGCTGGTTTCGTCAGGCATGACCCATCCATGACCAACAACTACACCGCCGCCGCCATCGAGGTCCTCAGCGGCCTGGACCCGGTGCGCAAGCGCCCGGGCATGTACACCGATACCAGCCGGCCCAACCACCTGGCCCAGGAGGTCATCGACAACAGCGTCGACGAGGCCCTGGCCGGTTTCGCCAAGACCATCGCGGTCACCCTGTACGCCGATGGCTCCCTGGAGGTCAGCGACGACGGCCGCGGCATGCCGGTGGACATCCACCCGGAGCAGGGCCTGCCGGGCGTCGAGGTCATCCTCACCAAGCTCCATGCCGGTGGCAAGTTCTCCAACGACAGCTACCGCTTCGCCGGCGGCCTGCACGGCGTCGGCGTCTCGGTGGTCAACGCCCTGTCCAAACACCTGGAGGTGTGGGTCAAGCGCGAGGGTCAGGAATACAACATGGCCTTCGCCCATGGCGACAAGGTCTCGGACCTGGAGCCGGTCGGCAAGGTCCCGCGCAAGGACACCGGCACCCGGCTGCGCTTCTGGCCCGATCCGAGCTATTTCGACAGCCCGCGCTTCTCCGTGCGGCGCCTCAAGCACCTGCTCCAGGCCAAGGCCGTGCTGTGCCCCGGCCTGACCGTGACCTTCGGGGACGAGGCCAGCGGCGAGGAGGTGACCTGGTACTACGAGGATGGCCTCAAGGACTATCTGCTCCAGTCCCTGCCGGGGCGGGAACTGCTCCCCGCCGAGCCCTTCACCGGCCGCTTCGAGGCCCGCACCGAGGCCGCCTCCTGGGCCCTGGTCTGGACGCCCGAGGGGGGTGAGCCTTTCGCCGAGAGCTACGTCAACCTCATCCCCACCGTTCAGGGCGGCACCCACGTCAATGGGCTGCGCACCGGCCTGACCGAGGCGGTGCGCGACTTCTGCGAGTTCCGCAATCTGCTCCCCCGGGGCGTCAAGCTCGCCCCCGAGGATGTCTGGGCGCGCTGCGCCTACATCCTGTCGGTCAAGCTGCTCGATCCGCAGTTCTCCGGGCAGACCAAGGAGCGCCTCTCCTCCCGGGAGTGCGCCGCCTTCGTTACCGGAGTGGTCAAGGACGCCTTCAGCCTCTGGCTTAACCAGCACGTCCAGGACGGCGAGGCCATCGCCCAGCTCGCCATCGGTGCCGCCCAGGCCCGGCTGCGCGCCGGGCGCACCGTGGTGCGTAAGAAGGTCACCAGCGGTCCGGCCCTGCCCGGCAAGCTGGCCGACTGCACCGCCACCGATCCCCAGCGCGGCGAGCTCTTCCTGGTGGAGGGCGACTCCGCCGGTGGCTCCGCCAAGCAGGCCCGCGACCGGGAGTTCCAGGCCATCCTGCCCCTGCGTGGCAAGATCCTCAACACCTGGGAGGTGGACCCGGAGGAGGTCCTGGGCTCCCAGGAGGTCCACGACATCAGCGTCGCCATCGGCGTCGACCCCGGCAGCGAGGACCTGTCTCGGCTGCGCTTCGGCAAGGTCTGCGTCCTGGCCGACGCCGACTCCGACGGCGCCCATATCGCCACCCTGCTCAGCGCCCTGTTCTTGCGGCACTTCCCACGCCTGGTGGCGGAGGGCCATGTCTACGTCGCCCTGCCACCCCTCTACCGCATCGATGTCGGCAAGCAGGTCTTTTACGCCCTGGACGAAGACGAGAAGCGCGGCATCCTCGACCGCATCGAGGCCGAGAAGCTCAAGGGCAAGGTCAGCGTCCAGCGCTTCAAGGGTCTGGGCGAGATGAACCCTGGCCAGTTGCGCGAGACCAGCCTTCACCCCGATACCCGCCGCCTGGTGCAGCTCACCATCGACGATCCCACGGAGAGCCAGCAACTGATGGATATGCTTTTGGCCAAGAAACGCGCCGCCGATCGCCGCGCCTGGCTTCAGGATAAGGGTGACCTGGCGGAGGTGACGCTGTGACCGCAACCCTGACCCCGAAGGCCACCTTTTCCCCAGACACCGCCTTAACCGCGGACGCCGCCTTCACCCCCGAGGGCATCGAGCGCCGCCCCCTGCATGTCTTCAGCGAGAAGGCGTACCTGGACTATTCCATGTACGTCATCCTCGACCGCGCCCTGCCGCACCTGGGGGACGGCCTCAAGCCGGTGCAGCGCCGCACCTGGGGGACGGCCTCAAGCCGGTGCAGCGGCGCATCCTCTACGCCATGTCCGAGCTGGGGCTGTCCGCCGCCGCCAAGCACAAGAAGTCGGCGCGCACCGTGGGCGACGTGCTGGGCAAGTTTCACCCCCACGGCGATACCGCCTGCTACGAGGCCATGGTGCTCATGGCCCAGCCCTTCTCCTACCGTTACCCGCTGATCGACGGTCAGGGCAACTGGGGCTCGCCGGACGAGCCCAAGTCCTTCGCCGCCATGCGCTATACCGAGGCGCGGCTGACCCCCTACGCCGAGGTCCTGCTGGGCGAGCTGGGCCAGGGGACGGTGGACTGGCAGCCCAACTTCGACGGCACCCTGGAGGAGCCCAGGATCCTCCCGGCCCGCCTGCCCAACCTGCTGCTCAACGGGGCGACCGGCATCGCCGTGGGCATGGCCACCGACATCCCGCCCCACAACCTGCGTGAGGTGGCGCGGGCCTGCATCCACCTCCTCGATCACCCCCATGCCAGTGTGGCCGACCTGATGGCCTTCATCCCCGGCCCCGACTATCCCACGGCGGCGACCATCATCACCCCCGCCGAGGAGATAAGGAAGCTCTACGAGCTCGGCAATGGCAGCCTGCGCCAGCGCGCCCGTTACGAACTGGAGCAGGGCGACATCGTCATCACCCATCTGCCCTATCAGGTCTCCGGCAATCGCGTCCTGGAGCAGATCGCCGCCCAGATGCGTGACAAGAAGCTGCCCTGGCTGGAGGACCTGCGCGACGAGTCCGACCACGAGGCGCCGACGCGCCTGGTGCTGGTGCCCCGGGATCGGCGGGTGCCGGTGGAACGGCTCATGTCCCACCTCTTCGCCACCACCGACCTGGAGCGCTCCTACCGGGTCAACATGAACCTCATCGGCCTGGACGGCCGGCCCAAGGTCATGGATCTCAGGCAGATCCTCACCACCTGGCTCAGCTTCCGCCAGACGACCGTCACCCGGCGTCTCCAGCACCGGCTGGACGAGGTGCTGCGCCGGCTGCACCTGTTGGAGGGCCTGCTGGTCGCCTTCCTCAACCTCGACGAGGTGATCCGCATCGTCCGCACCGAGGACGAGCCCAAGCCGGCGCTCATGGCCGCCTTCGGCCTGGATGAGGTCCAGGCCGACTATGTGCTCAACACCCGACTGCGCCAGTTGGCGCGGCTGGAGGAGATGAAGATCCGCGCCGAGCAGGCGGAACTGGCGGAGGAACGGCGGCATCTGGAACGTCTGTTGGGCGACCCGGCGGCCCTGCGCGGGCTGATCCAGGAGGAACTGGCGCGGGACATGGACAAGTACGGCGACGAGCGCCGCTCGCCCCTCCAGGAAGTGGCCGCCAGCGCTGCCGCCCTGGACGAGACCGAGGTCAGTCCCAGCGAGCCCATCACCGTCATCCTCTCGGAGAAGGGCTGGGTGCGCGCCGCCAAGGGGCACGAGATCGACCCCACCACCCTGGCCTACAAGGCCGGGGATGGCTTTCTCGCCGCCGCGCGGTTGCGATCCAACCAGCAGGTGATCTTTCTCGACTCCACCGGGCGCAGCTACTCGCTGCCGGCCAACGGTCTGCCCTCGGCCCGGGGGCAGGGCGAGCCCCTCACCGGCAAGCTGTCGCCCCCCGCCGGGGCCAGCTTCGTCGCTGTCCTGGGCGGGGAGGGTAGTCAGCGGGTGGTCCTGGCCAGTGACGCCGGCTATGGCTTCGTCACCACCCTCGACGAGCTTCAGGCCAAGCCCAAGGGCGGTAAGGCGGTGCTGACCCTGCCGGAGGGGGCCAAGGTCCTGCCGCCGCGGCCGGTGCTCAACAGTGGTTCCGACCGCCTGGCGGTGATCGGTTCTGGCGGCCATCTGCTGGTCTTTCCCGTCAGCGACCTGCCGGAGATGCAGCGGGGCAAGGGCAACAAGTTGATCGCCATCCCCAAGGCCCGTCCCGGGGAGGAGCAGGAGCGGGTCGCCCATCTGGCGGTGGTCCACCAGGGCGCGGCCCTGGTGATCACCGCCGGTAAGCGGCACCTGACCCTTTCCCCCGGGGACAAACCGGGGGATCTCGGTGCCTACCAGGGCGAGCGTGGCCGGCGGGGCAAACTGCTGCCCCGGGGTTATCAGCGGGTGGAGGCGGTCGAGAGCGTCTGATGCGTGATACTGACCTTGTCACCCCCGATCAGCGCCAGCAGGAAGCCGCCATTCCGGCCGGGCTCCGGGTTGATATGGTATAAGCGGGTTTATCCCTTGGGCACAACCAGCAGCCAGCGACGTTAGAACTGGCCTAAGCCACTATCATGTTAATTGTCTCCAACCTGGCGAAGCGCTTCGAGGCCCCAGCTGGCCTGCCCCTGTTCGCGGGGGTCTCCCTGCGGCTGGCGCCGGGGGAGTCGGTGGCCATCATGGGCGAGTCGGGGGTTGGCAAATCGACCCTGCTCAACTGTATCGCCGGCCTGGAGGGGGTGGACGGGGGGCGGGTCCAGTTGGGCGACCAGGACCTGACGGTCCTGGACGAGGATGCCTTCGCCCGCCTGCGGCGGCGGGACTTCGGCTTTGTCTTCCAGGCCTTCCATCTCCTGCCCCATCTCACCCTGGCGCAGAATGTCGCCCTGCCGCTTTGGCTGCTCGACCGGGACGAGGCCGAGGCCGCGGAACGAGCCCGGGCCATGCTCGCGCGGGTTGGCCTCGACCAGCGCGCCGACGACTGGCCGCGGCATCTCTCCGGCGGTGAGATGCAGCGGGTGGCCATCGCCCGCGCCTTGGTGCACCAGCCCCGGCTGGTGTTGTGCGACGAGCCGACCGGCAATCTCGACCCGGGCCGCGCCCTGGGCGTGCTGGAACTGCTCTTCGAGGGCATTCGTAACGCCGGGGCCATGGGCATCATGGTCACCCATTCCCTGCAGGCGGCGACCTACGCCGATCGCGTCCTGCGCTTGACGGCCCAGGGCCTGGTTGATGCTGCTGCCAAGCCCTCATGAACTCCCTGGGTCTGGCCGGGGTGGGAAAGCCTCATGGCATCCTGGACCTGGTCGTGGTGACCTAAAGCCACTGAATAGCAAGGTTCTGGGTGTTCATCCAAGCCCTGATGAGCATCAAGGCGCCGCGGATGGGCCATATCTGTCGTGAACTGCCAGGGGTATGTCACGGCGAGCGTGGCTTCATGAACATCCGGTTTTTTGCCAAGGGAGTCGATTCAACGTGCCCAGCCTGAAGATCCTGGGCGGCCGGCCCGATCCCATCCTCTGGCATCTCTTTCTGGCCAGCCTTTGGCGGCGGCGTCTGTCGACCTTGCTTTCGGTCCTGGCCATCGCCCTTGGCGTGGCCCTGGGTCTGGCGGTGCAACTCATCCATGCCGAGGCCCTGAACGAATTCGGCCGCGGTATGCGGCTGCTCAGTGGCGAGGCGGATCTCCAGGTGGTTGGACCCCAGGCTGGCTTCGACGAGGCGTTGTATCTCCGCCTGGCCCAGCGGCCGGAGATTGCCGAGGCCAGTCCCCTGCTGGAGATCGAGGCGCGCCTGCCTGGTCGGGAGCGAACCCTGCGCATCCTGGGCGTCGACCTTTTCCGCCTCGTGCGGGTCACGCCCTCCCTCCTGCCGGTGGCAGCGGCGTGGGAGACCCCGGCGATGGGAGAGGGGACGCGGACAGTGGCGGGAGAAGAGGCTCAGCCGGCCGCGAGGAAGGAGACCCAACAGGCCGCGGAGGAGGCCTTCGCGCCCACGCTGGCCGCGCCCACGGCCCGACAGGATTTTCGCCTCCAGCCCCTCCAAGAGGGTGTTCTCTTTCTCAGTCCCGCTGCCGCCAGCCAGCTCGGGCTGAACAATGGGGCGCAACTGGCGGTCCAGGCGGGGCTGGGACAGGTCATCCTGACCATCGCCGGCCAGGTCCCCGGGGCGGGCATGGGCCAGGCGCTGGCGGTGATGGATATCGCCGCCGCACAGTCGGCCTTTGGGCAGCTTGGGCGCTTGTCCCGCATCGACCTGCGTCTCGCCCCCGGCGTTGATCGTGAGCGGGCGCGGCGGGACCTGTCCGCCGATCTGCCCCCGGGGGTCAGGCTCCAGACCCCCACCGAGGCCCAGTCGGAACTGGAGGGCTTGTCGCGGGCCTATCGGGTCAATCTGACCATGCTGGCGGCGATCGCCCTCCTGACCGGGGCCTTCCTGGTCTTTTCCGCCCAATGGTTGGCGGTGGTGCGCCGCCGCCAGGAGTTCGCCCTGGTGCGCGCTCTGGGCCTGGATCGGGCGGGTCTGCGGCGGGGACTGCTGGCGGAGGGCGCCCTGCTGGGCCTGGTGGGGGGCCTGGTGGGGGTGGCCCTGGCCCATGGCCTCACCGGGCTCGCCTTCCGCCTGCTGGGGGCCGACCTGGGGGCGGGCTATTTCCGCGGCCTGACGCCCACCCTGAGTTTCCGGCCCGGTCTGGTGCTGGCCTATCTGGGCCTGGGGGGGGCCGCGGGGACGGCTGGTGCCTGGCTGCCGGCGCGTGAGGCGATGCACATGATCACCGCCCGGGGCCTGTGGGCGGGCGATGAGGCCGAGGCCTATCAGGCCCGCCCGCGCTGGGCTCTCGCCCTGGGCCTGCTACTGGTCGCGGCCCTGCTGTGTGGGCTACCGCCCCTCGCCGGTTTGCCCATCGGCGGCTACCTGGCGGTGCCGCTGTTGCTGGTGGGGGCGGTCCTGCTCCTGCCGGGGATCACCCCCCTGGTGCTCTGCCCCCTTCACGGACTCGGCCCGACCCAATGGCGCCTGGCCCGGGCGCGCCTCGCCGCCGCCCCGGGTCAGGCGGTGGTGGCCGGTGCCGGAATCGTCGCCAGCGTGGCGTTGGCGGTCTCCATGGCGATCATGGTCAACTCCTTCCGTGTCTCCCTGGAGGAGTGGCTGACCCAGATGCTCCCCGCCGGTCTCTACGTGCGGGCGGCCCCGGCGGGGACCAGCGGTTATCTGGACGCCGAGACCGTGGCGCGACTGGCGGCGCTGCCCGGGGTCCAGGGGATCCGCCCCATTCGGTATGAGACCCTGCGTCTAGGGATCGCGGGGGTGGCGATGACCCTCATCGCCCGTCCCATCGGCGTCAAGGCCCCCTTGCCCCTGGTGGCGGGTAGTCTCGCGGCCGGTGCTTCCTATGCGGGGCCGCTGCCGTCGGACCCGGGCTTGAACCCCGGCGTGGTCCCGCCCGCCTGGATCACGGAGGCCGTGGCGGACCGCCTGGGGCTGGGTGTCGGTGATCCCCTGGACATGCCCTTGGGGGGACGAAGCCAGCGCTTTCAGGTCGCCGGCATCTGGCGGGACTACGCCCGGCAGCAGGGTTCGATCGCCATCGAGATCGCCACCTATCGCCACCTGACCGGGGACGAGGGCGTCAACGATCTGGGCCTCTTCCTGGACGCCAGCACGGACCCCCAGGCGTTGATGCCGGTCATTCGCGACCTGTTGGGCGCGGAGGTGACGGAGATGATCCTCCCGGATGAACTGCGGGGGATGATCCTGGAGATCTTCGATCGCACCTTCCTCGTGACCTACCTCATGGAGGCGGTGGCGGTGATGATCGGCCTCTTCGGCATCAGCACCAGCTTCGCCGCCCTGGCCACCAGCCGGCGCAAGGAGTTCGGCATCCTGCGCCACCTGGGCCTGTTGCGCCGCCAGGTGGCCCACCTGCTGGCCCTGGAGGCTGGCCTGACCGCCCTGGTCGGGGTCCTCGTCGGGCTGGCCACCGGTGGGGCCATGGCCCTGATCCTGATCAAGGTCATCAATCCCCAGAGTTTCCACTGGAGCATGGAGGTGCAATGGCCCTGGGGACCGCTGCTGACCTTCAGCCTGGCGATGATCCTGCTTTCCGCCCTGGCCGCGGCCCTGGCCGGTCGCCAGGCCATGCGCCGGGAGGCGGTCCTCGCGGTGCGGGAGGATTGGTGATGAATGGATTAGGGGATTGGCTTCCGGGCGGGCGGAAGGTAGGGGCAAACGGAGGCTGGCTTGGACCGAGGGGGAGAGGTGGCGGTAACCGTGGATAGGTGGGGTCAAAGTGAGGCGGGTGGGCAGTTCCGGCGGGTCCAGGTCCCTGGCAAGGCGCGGTCGTTCTCCTGTGGCCAGCGTGGCCTGTATGCCCTGGTGGTCCTGACCCTGGTGCTGACGTAACTACTCGCTCCCCTCCGCATAAATCTGCCCGGAGAGTGCCATCTGGATGGCGACGAGCGGGTTATAGCCGCGGTAGGCCATGGACTGAAGGTAGCTGGAGATACGGCAA
>JAGVUH010000602.1 GCA_019136395.1 Gammaproteobacteria bacterium | reverse complement strand
CCCCGAGCGCGGCGGTTCGATGATCTCCAGCAGGGTCAGCCGGGCCTGGTTGTTTTCCGCCAGGGACACGGCGCGGGCGAGGGCGGCGGTCTGATCCTTGCCAGGTTCGACGAGGTAAAGGATGTTCTTGAAGTGCTTCATCTCATGACTCCCCTTGACTGACCCTCAGGTTGGGACCCGCGCCCAGGGCCAGACCAGGGTCGGGCCTGGTGGCCCCTCAGGATCGGGACGGGTTTCCTGCCACCGCGGCGGGAAAAAGGTGCCTGTGCCGACCGGATGGTGTTCGACCGGGGAGGTAACTGTCCACCCCCTGGATGGAAGGCCTGCACAATCACCAACGTGAGGTTACCCCAGATAGGAGTAGCGGGGCCAGGCTTGGTTCCATCGGGCGGTGGTCATTAAATTAAAACCTATATTATACAATTAGATGCGCCATTTTTCCAATTGTGCTAATATTTTCAACGACTGCTGGTAACGCCAGCACCGAGTCTCGCCCACCGTGGGTGAGACGCTCTCGTTGAATCGTCAGGCCTCGGGTTACGGCCAACGCGATTCATGAAGCCACGGTCGTCCCCGATGGGGCCTCGGCCGTGACCGGACCCGGCGAGCCCCCACCCGCGGGGGGCGCAACCGACCTTCACGGGGTCCTTGGGTATCCCCAAGACCAGGCATAGGCACGGAACCGGAGCAATGAGCTTGCAACACCCCCCCTGCTTCTTTGGCGAGATCCTGTTTGACGTCTTTCCCGATGGCCGCGAGGTCCTCGGTGGGGCGCCCTTTAACGTCGCCTGGCACCTCCAGGGCTTCGGGCTCAAGCCCCTCTTGATCAGCCGCGTCGGCGCCGATGACGCCGGGGAACGTATTCGCGCGGCGATGGCGGCCTGGGGCATGCGCCTCGACGGGCTGCAGACGGACCCGGTACACCCCACCGGCCGTGTGACCGTGAGCCTGCGGGACGGTGAACCCAGCTTTGATATCGTCAGTGACAGCGCCTGGGACTTCATCGCCGCCGACGAACTGCCGGACCTGATCCCCGCCCTCGTCTACCACGGCAGCCTGGCCTTGCGGAACCCGGTCTCCGCCGCCGCCCTGGACGCCTTGCTGGCCCGCCGCGGTGCCGGCCCCACCGCCCACCAAGCGGACTCCGCCGCTCCCGGCGCGGGTCTCGCCGGCCGTTTCCCGGGCGCGGCCGCCAACCCACCGCCGGCGGCGCGGCCGGTCGGGAACCGGGCCCGCCCCCTGCGCTTCGTCGACGTCAATCTGCGCCCCCCCTGGTGGCGCGCGGAGGAGGTGCGGCGCCTGCTGGACGGCGCGGATTGGGCCAAGCTGAACCAGGACGAGCTGGCCTGGCTCACCCCAGCGCCGGGCCTGGATGCCAACTCCACCCCCGGACCGGGGGCGGCCATCGCCCGCGCCGCGGGGAGCTTGCGCGCCCGCCATGGCCTCGCGGGGCTGGTGCTGACCCGCGGCGCCGCCGGTGCCCTGGCCCTGCTGGCCAGCGGTGAGACCGCCCGGGTCAGCCCCGCGCCCGCGCCCCTGGTCGATGCCGTCGGCGCCGGCGATGCCTTCGCCGCCGTCACCCTCCTCGGCCTGCTGCGCGACTGGCCCCTGGCCCTTACCCTGGAGCGGGCCCAGACCTTCGCCTCGCGCATCGTCCAGCTTCGTGGCGCCACCGCCCCGGACCCTGCCCTCTACCAGGATCTGCGCCTGGCCTGGGGGCTGGGTAGCGGCCACCTGACCTGATGGTTGCCAGCGCTGAGGCACCCTTCAGCCACGCCAACCCCAACATGCCTGATCCGGACACACCCGACCCGGATCAGCCGGAATCTGCAAGGTGATCGTCATGAACAACGCCAAACGCAAGGCGTCCGACCTGCCCAAGCCCTGGTATGGTGCCGCGGTCGATGAGGTCCTCGCCACCCTGGCCAGCTCCCGTGACCGGGGCCTGTCCCCGGCGCAGGTCGAGGAGCGGCGCGCCCGATACGGCTGGAACGAGATCGCCTTCCGCAAGACGCCGGCCTGGGTGCGTTTTCTGCGCCAGTTCAACGATGCCATGGTGATCATCCTGCTGATCACCGCCGCCATCACCGCCCTGCTCACGGCCCTGGGCGGCCACATGCTCCCGGACACCCTGGTCATCCTCGGGGTGGTCCTGCTCAACGCCATCCTGGGTTACGTGCAGGAGGGCAAGGCCGAGACGGCCCTGGAGGCCTTGCGGGGCATGATGGTGCCCGAGTGCATGGTGGTCCGCGACGGCGAGGTGCGCCGTCTGCCATCCCGCGAACTGGTCCCTGGGGACATCCTGGTCCTGGAAGGGGGCGACAAGATCCCCGCCGACCTGCGCTTCATCGAGGTCAGTGGCGCGCATGTCGATGAATCCTCCCTGACCGGTGAATCCGTCCCGGTGCCCAAGACGGTCCAGGCCCTGGCCGGCGAGAATCTGGTCCCCGGCGATCAGCGCAACATGGGCTTTTCGGGGACCTATCTGACCCAGGGTACCGCCCGCGGCCTGGTGGTCGCCACCGGCGGGGACACGGTCTTTGGCCAGATCGCGGCCCTGGTCAAGAGCGCCGACGCCGGCCTGACCCCGCTGCAGCGCAAGATGCGTGAATTCATCCATACCCTCATCAAGGCGATCCTGGTCGTCGGCGCCTTCAATTTCCTCTACGGGGTCTACCTGGGCTACGACCTGGGTTATAGCTTTCTGGGGGCGGTATCCCTGGTGGTCGCGGCCATTCCCGAGATGCTCCCGGCCCTGGTCACCGCCATCCTCGCGGTCTCGGGGACCCTCATGGCGTCCCGCAAGGCCCTGATCCGCAAGCTGCCCGCCGCGGAGACCCTGGGCGCGACCTCGGTGATCTGCTCGGACAAGACCGGCACCCTCACCGAAAACCGCATGACGGTGACCCAGGTCCGGGTGGGCGGGGAGACCCTGGAGGTGGGTGGCGTTGGCTATGACGTCACCGGCCATTTCCTCCAGGCGGGGGCGCAACGGGACCCGGCCCGCCTCCCCGGTCTGCGCCGCCTGCTGGAGATCGGCTGCGTCTGCAACAACGCCCACCTCAGCGACCAGGGCGGCGGCGTCGGGGATCCGACGGAACTCGCACTCCTGGTCAGCGCCGCTAAGGCCGGGATCACCCACGAGGGCGCCCATCGTCTGGAGGAGATCCCCTTCGATTCCACCACCAAGTACATGGCGGTCCTGGTCGACACCCCCGCGGGGCGCTTTGTCTTCGTCAAGGGTGCCCCCGAGGCGGTGCTGCCGATGTGCGCCAGGCAACTCGACGCCACGGGCGCGGTCTGGCCGCTGGCGATGGACGACTGGCACGGGGCGGCACGCGCCTTCGCGCGCCAGGCCCTGCGCACCCTGGGCCTGGCCTTCACCGCGGTGGACCGAGACCGGGTCGACCTGCGCCATGAGGACCTGCGCGACCTGACCTTCGCCGGCCTCCAGGGCATGATCGATCCCCCCAAGCCGGCGGCGATCGAGGCCGTGGTCCGCTGCCGGGCGGCGGGCATCCGCACCGTCATGGTCACCGGCGACCATCCCGACACGGCCCAGGCGGTGGCGGTCCAGCTCGGTATCGCCGCCGGGCGGGTGGTGACCGGCGCCGAGCTGGCGGGGATGGACCTGGCCGCCCTGCGCGCCGCGGTGGCGGAGGTCTCGGTCTTCGCCCGGGTGGCCCCGGAGCATAAGCAACGGATCGCGGAGGCCTTCCAAGCCAACGGCCAGGTGGTGGCCATGACCGGGGATGGGGTCAACGACGCCCCGGCCCTCAAGCAGGCCGACATCGGCGTCGCCATGGGCATCGCCGGCACCGAGGTGGCGCGGGAGGCGGCGGACATGGTCCTCGCCGATGACAACTTCGCCACCATCGTCAACGCCGTGGAGGAGGGGCGTCACGCCTGGACCAACCTGCAAAAGGCGATCCTCTACACCCTGCCGACCAACGCCGCCCAGGCCCTGCTGATCATGGGCGCCATCCTGCTGGCGGCCCTGGTGCCGGTGTTCGCGGCGCGCTTTGTCCTCGAACCGGTGCAGATCCTCTGGATCAACCTCATCGACTCGGTGCTGCTCACCCTGCCGTTGATGATGGAGCCCAAGGAACCCGGGCTGCTCGCCCGCCCACCCCGGGACCCACAAGTGCGGATCATCGATGCCCTCTTCCTCCAGCGGGTGGCGCTGATGGGGCTGATGATCGCGGCGCCGAGCTTTCTGGTCTATCACCACTTCGGCGCCCCGGCGGTGGTGGCCGGGGAACTGGTGGACCCCCGGCTGCTGACCCAGGCCCAGACGGCGGCCTTCTGGGTCATCCTCATCACCCAGGTCAGCTACGTCGTTTCCGCCAGGTCCATCCACGACTCGGCCTTTAGCCTCAATCCCCTGGGTAATCCCTGGCTGCTGGGGGGGATCGCCCTCAGTGTCCTCCTGCATGCCCTGGTCACCTATGTCCCGCCCCTGGCGGCGGCCTTTCGGCTGGCACCGTTCCCGGCCGACTGGTGGCCCTGGATCCTGGCGACCTGCCTGCCGGCCTTCCTCGCCATCGAGGCGGACAAGGCCGTGCGTAAGGCACGGTTGAGCCGGCCTCTGGGGGGGCAGTAAGGTGAAGGTATCGGTCGTGGGTCGGTTTTTTGCCCCATGGTGGGCGGTTGGGGGCATCAGGCGGGGGTGTCGACCGCCGGCAAGCGGTCATCAGGCCTGCCGGGACCTTTTCACAACCTGCCTCGCCCGATGCCACGCGACCTGGGTAAAGCGCCAGACCAAGGGCGACGGGCCTGTTTTGCCCGCCAAGGTGAGCCTTTAGCAATGAGAACCGGCTGATGCGACTGACATGGCGCTTTCTGCTCCCCCTGGGCCTGGTGCTGGGGCTGCTGGCCTGGGGGACCAGCCCGTTGCTGGGCAATCTGATCGACCGTTGGCTGCGCAAGGACGTGGAATTGCGCTCCCAGCTCGTCTTCTACTCCATCCAGGATACGGTGATCCGGCTGGCCAAGGAGCCGTTGGGCCTGCGGCTGGATACCCTGTTCGAGCGGTTGACCCGTGACGAGCGCCTGCTGGCGGTGGGTCTCTGCGCCCCGGATGGCCGACTGCTGAACCATACCCCGACCTGGCCCCTGGCCCTCGCCTGCCCGGCTTCCGCCCCGCCGCCCACCCCCGCGGCCAGCACGCCGGAACCCGCCTATGAGATCGAATACCTCGGCGACGGCAGCCTCCTGATCGCCAGCTTCCCCCTGGTGGAGGAGGGCAGGGACCTGGGGCGCCTGGTCATCCTCCATGACCTGAGCTACATCGAGCGCCGCAGCACGGACCTGGAGCGCTATCTGATGCTCTTCCTCGGGGTCCTGGGGGTGCTGGCGGCGACCCTGACGGCGGTCGTCGCCCGCCTGACCCTCAAGGGCTGGGTGCGGCAGGTGCGCCGGAGCCTGGCCTCCGCCGCGGCGGGGACGGCGCCAGAGCCCGCCACGGACCCCGAAATCGCCGCCCTGGTGCGGGAGGCGCGGGAGGCCCTGCGGGATCTGGAACTCCCCCGGGGGTTGGCGGATGCCATCCGCGTGGACTGGACGCCGGAGAGCCTGCGGCGCCTGCTGCGGTCGGAACTACCTGGGGCCCAGGTCATCGTCGTCTCCAACCGCGAGCCCTATATCCACGTGCGCGGGGAGGACGGCCAGGTCCATGTCCAGCACCCGGCCAGCGGCCTGGTGACGGCCCTGGAACCGATCGTGCACGCCTGCGGCGGGACCTGGATCGCCCATGGCAGTGGCGATGCCGACGCGGCCATGGTAGATGGTCAGGATCATGTCCGGGTGCCACCGGAGGACCCCAGCTATGAGTTGCGGCGCCTCTGGCTCTCCGACGCCGAGCAAGACGGCTATTACTACGGCTTCGCCAACGAGGGGCTCTGGCCCCTGTGCCATATCGTCTTCGTCCGCCCGACCTTCCGCGCCGAGGACTGGGAACAGTACGCGGCGGTCAACCGCAAGTTCGCCGAGGCGGTGGTGGCCGAGGCGCGGAGCCCCAACCCGGTGGTGCTGGTGCAGGACTATCATTTCGCCCTGCTGCCGCGCCTGATACGGGAGCGCCTGCCGGAGGCGACCATCATCACCTTCTGGCACATCCCCTGGCCCAACCCGGAGGTCTTCGGCATCTGCCCCTGGCGGGAGGAGATCCTGCGCGGGCTGCTGGGCAGCACCATCCTCGGTTTCCATACCCAGTTCCACTGCCTGAACTTCCTCGACTCGGTGGACCGCTTTCTGGAGTGCCG
>JAGVUH010000471.1 GCA_019136395.1 Gammaproteobacteria bacterium | reverse complement strand
GTGGCCCCGCCCAGGGCGCACAACGCCGCGTCGTGGTGGGCGAGCCGGGCCTGCAGGATGCGCCCGTTGTGGGCGTTGAGGTCGCGGACGGCGTGGGCCAACTGCCGCGCCGCGGTCCAGCGGGCGGCCAGGGCCGGCGGGTGGGCAAACAGCACCGCGGCCGGCGCGCCGTCCCGCACCGCCGCCGGCGCCCGGGCGTAGAGGTCTTCGAGGGTGTGGGTGAGCGCCTGCAGGGCGGCGTCGGCCGCCGGCAGGGCGTCCGGCGCGCCGTGGAGCAGGCCGGCCTGGGTCTGGTGCAGGGCGGCGTGCAGCGCGGCGAGTGTGGCTTCCAGGTGCGTCAGCCAGGCGGCGGCGGAATCTTCGGTCATGGGCTCCTCGTCCCGGCCGCGGGGCGGCCCGGGGGGGTTAGCGGCGCTCGCCCGCCAGGGCCTCGACCTGGGCGAGCAGGGCGTCGGCAATGCGCGCCGGGTCCGGGGACAGGCGCCCGTCGCGCAGGGCCTGGCGGATGTCCGCCACCCGGACCTGGTCGAGGGGCGCCTCCCGCGGCAGGTCCGCGTTCGCCTGTTGCAGGCTGGCGGAGAGCGGCGAGAGCGCGGTCTGGACCGAGGCCCGGGGGCGGGCCGCGGCGCTGACCGCCGGCGCGCCCGGACCGTCGGGGCGACGCCCGGGATCAGGGGGCTGGAGCGTGGTGATTTTCATCCGTCGTGTGCGCCTGCGGCGGGGGGTTGGGGGTGACCGGGGGCGGGCGGTGGCGCCGCGCCCTTACCGTGTTTTACGGCTGATCCGGCGGAAAGTTTAATTCTTCCGCCACACCCCCGGCCACCGGGCGGGCTATGGGCGCAGGGTGGCCCGGCCGTCCGCCGTGGTTTGCGCATGCACGGTTTTGCCGCTCTCCAGGCGCACGCGGACGGTCTCGCCGGCGGCGGCCGGGTTGAGCGCCACGCCGGCGCTGAGCACCTGGAAGCCCGCGCCCTGAATGACCAGGGGCACGGTCTGGCCCTGCTGGATCAGCGGCGGACGTTGCAGCAGGCCGGCGCGCAGCGGCTGCCGGGCGGCGAGGCCGTGGCGGGGCGTCAGGCCCTCGGCCTGGGCGAAATCGGTCAGGGTGTCGTCGGGCAGGGCGGCAAGGTCCCCGGCGCGCAGCTCCAGATCCGCCGCCGCCACCGGTTCGCCGGCGCGCAGCGTGCGGCGCGCCACCACATACTCCCCGGGCACCGTGACCTGGGCCGCCAGATACAGCGTCCAGGCGGGCGTGTCACAGCGCACGCCCAGGGAGACCTTGCCCCAGGCGCGCTTGCCGGGGGGGAGAAAGAGCTGCGGGGCGTCGCAGGCGGGCAGGGGGGTCGCGCGCGCCGGGGGCTGGACCGTGACCTGGGCCTGGGGGGCCGTCGCGCGCGCGGCGTCCTCCAGCCAGGCGGTGGCGAGCGCCAGCAGTGGCTCGGGGTCCGGCGGCGCCGCGGGCGTCACGCGCAGGGGCAGCGCCAGCAGCAGTCCCCAGCCGAGACGGCGCCAGCGGCGGGGGGCACGGGTGTTGACGGTGATCAGGCGAGGGTCCACGGGCGCAATCCAGACGGCGAGGCGGCTCATGACGGGCGGGGCGCCGGCCGCGTCATCCGCCCCGCGCCGCGCGGGCAACCGGCAGCGCCCGGCGCCACGCACAGCGGCACTATGGTAGCACAGACCGGCCCCGGCGCCGTCCGGTCCCGCCTGCCGGTGGCCGCGGCAGGGACCGCCCGGGCGGTCGCGTGCGGCCGGCAAAATCTGCCGCCGCGCGGCGGGGGCGAGCGGCGGTCCGGCGGGCGCTTTCCGTTGGCATGGAACCTGCTAATGAGGGGGAACGTCTCCTCGCTTGCCCATGTCCCCTATGTACGCCCAGTTAGAACGTCATCTGCACTTTCAGCATGCCGCGCTGGCGGTGTTGGGCCAGCGGCAACAGCTGCTGGCGGCGAATATCGCCAATGCGGATACCCCGCATTACCACGCCCGTGATCTCGACTTTCGCGCCGCGCTCACCGCGGTCAAAGCGGCGACGGCGGGCGGGGCGCTGCACACCACCCATCCGCGGCATCAGCCGCTGGCCACGCCGCCGGCGGCGGCGCTCACCCCGGGCTACCGGGTCACCGGCCAGGCCGCCGTGGATGGCAATAGCGTCGACATGGATGCCGAACGGACGGCCTTCGCCGAAAACACCCTGCGCTACGAGGCCTCGTTGCGGTTCATGCAGAGCATGGTCAGCGGCCTGCAACAGGCCATTACCGGACAATAGGCGGCGGCGGCACCATGAGTCTGTTAAATGTCCTGAATATCGCCGGCTCGGCCTTGCGCGCGCAGGCGGTGCGGCTCAATACCACCGCGTCCAATCTGGCCAATGCGGACAGCGTGGCGGGCGCGGACGGCAGACCCTATCGCGCCTTACAGGTGGTGTTTGCCGCCCAGCCGGTCGGCGCCGGGCGCGCGGCCCTGGGGGTGCAGCCGGTGCAGATCGTGACCAGCGCCGCCCCGCCGCGCCTGGTGCATGCGCCGCAGCACCCGTTCGCCAATGCCGAGGGTTACGTGACCATGCCGAATGTGAACCCCGTCGAGGAGATGGTCAACATGATCTCGGCCTCCCGCTCCTATCAGAACAACGTCGGCGTCATGACCACCGCGCGGACCCTGCTGCAAAAGACCCTGGCGCTCGGCGAGTGATGAGGCCGCCCGCCGCCCCCCACCCGGGCGCGCCCGCGCGTCATGCCCCGCGGCCCGCGCTCGTCCCCCACCGCCGAGGATAGCCCCAATGACAACCCTCACGACGACCAATCAGGTCCTGTCCGCCCTGTCCAGCGCCACCCCGGCGCCGCCCACGCCCACTGCGGACGCGCAAAGCCGCTTTCTCACCCTGCTCACCACCCAATTGCAGAACCAGGACCCGCTGAATCCCACCGAAAACGCCGAACTGACCTCGCAACTGGCGCAGCTCAACATGGTCGACGGCATTGAACGCATGAACGAGTCGCTGAGCGCCCTGTTGCAGAGCAATCAGACCAACCGTTTGTTCCAGGCGGCGACCCTCATCGACCGTGGGGTCCTGGTACCCGGCCGCGCCCTGGAACTGACAGAGTCGGGGGCGGTGGGCGGCTTCACCCTGGACCAACCGGCCGACCAGGTGGTGATCACCATCAAGGACGCCGCGGGGCAGGTGGTGCAGACCCTGGACCTGGGCGACGTCCCGGCGGGCGCGCACAGCTTCCTCTGGGATGGCACCACCACCGGCGGCACGGCGGCCGCGACCGGCGGCTATACGCTGTCGGTCGCGGCGGTGGCCGGGGAGCAGACGGTGACCGCCACCCCCCTGCAGGCCGGGGTCGTCTCCCAGGTGGTGCAGGGGCCGGTCGGTACCGATCTGCAGGTCGGCAACCTCGGTATCTTCCGCCTGGAAGATATCAAAATGATTCTCTGATCTTCGGGATTCCCCGGGAGCTTATCGATGTCGTTTCAGCATGGGATCAGCGGTCTCAACAGCACCTCCAAGGCGCTGGATTCGATCGCCAACAATATCGCCAACACCGCCACGGTCGGGTACAAGGCGGGTTCGCTGCGCTTTCAGGACCTGTTCAACGCCTCGCGGAACGCCAATCAGGTGGGCGGCGGCACGCTGGTCGGGAAGGTGCACTACAACTTTGACCAGGGCAATATCAAGGCCACCGCCAACCCCCTCGATCTGGCGATCGGCGGCAATGGCTTTTTCCTGATGACGCGCCCGGACGGGTCGGTGGCCTACAGCCGCAACGGCCAGTTCGATCTCGACCGCGACGGCTTCATCGTCAATGCCGGCGGCGATCGCCTGATGGGCTACGGCATCGATCCGCTCAATCCCGGGGTGATCCAGCAGGGCGCCCTGCCGGTGCCGCTGCAGGTCCCCACCGTGGGCATGAATCCCCGCGCCACCACCGAGCTGATGATCTCGGCGAACCTGGATGCCCGCCACGCCACGCCGACCGTGACGCCCTTCGATCCCACCGACGTCGAGAGCTATAACGCCGTCACCTCGAGCCAGGTCTTTGACAGCCAGGGCAACCCCCACACCCTGTCGATGTTTTTCGTCAAGAACGACGCCAATGCCTGGACCATGCACTTCACCCTCGATGGCACGGCGCTGCCCGATACGCGCGCCCTGACCTTCGCCACCGACGGCAGCCTGGTGACGGACCCGGATCCCTTCGCCGCGCCGCTGACCATCCCGGCGGCGCCCGGCTCCGCCCTCGCCGGGGTGAACGATCTGGTGCTCGATCTGGGCGGCACGCGCATGAGCCAGTGGGGCTCGCCGTTCGCGGTGACCGGCGCCGTCCAGGACGGCTATGCCAGCGGCGAGCTGACCGGCCTGTCGGTGGACGCCGAGGGGCGGATTCTCGGCATCTACTCCAACGGCATCAGCAACCGCGCCCTGGGCCAGATCCAACTGGCGACCTTCCGCAACCCCAACGGCCTGACGCCGATCGGCGGCAACCTGTGGACCGAGACCTTCGCCTCCGGCGAGCGGGTGATCGGCACGCCGAACACCGGCCTGAACGGCGGCATCATGTCGGGCATGGTCGAGGAATCGAACGTCAACCTGACCAACGAACTGGTGGACATGATCACCTTCCAGCGCAACTACCAGGCCAATGCCCAGTCGATCCGCGCGCAGGACCAGGTGTTGCAGACCCTGGTGAGCCTGCGCTAAGCCGGCCGGAGCGCGTGAGCGCGGACTAACCCATGGACCGAATGATCTATACCGCCATGAGCGGCGCCAAGGCCACGCTGAGCCAGCAGGCCACCGTCGCCCACAACCTGGCGCACGCCACCACCCCCGGCTTTCGCGCCCAGGTGCAGAACCTGCGCGCGGTGGCGGTGCAGGCGCCGGGCCTGCCCACCCGCGCCTTTGCCGTCGACGCCACGGTCGGCAGCGATTTCACCCCCGGGGCGGTGCAACGCACCGAGCGGCCGCTGGACGTGGCGGTGCTGGGGGCGGGCTGGCTGGTGGTGCAGGCCCCCGATGGCAGCGAAGCCCTGACCCGCCATGGCCGCCTGGAGGTGAGCGCCAACGGCGTCCTGCAAACCAGCCAGGGCTATCCGGTGCTGGGCCAGGGCGGCACGCTGACCATCCCCCCGGAGACGGCGCTCACGATCGGTCGCGACGGCAGCGTGTCCGCCACGCGGCCCGGCGAGCCGAAACAGCTCGTCAATCTGGGGGGACTGCGCCTGGTGGCGCCGCCCACCGCGCAACTGACGCGCGGCGCCGACGGTCTGTTTCGCCTGCGGGATGGCGCGGCGCCGGCGGCCGACCCGACAGTACAGGTCGCCGCCGGCTATCTGGAAGACAGCAATGTCAATCCCGCCGACACCCTGGTGCAGATGATCGCGCTGGGCCGCCAGTTCGAGCTGCAGATGCGCCTGCTCACCACCGCCGAGCAGAACGCGCGCGCGGCCGGTGATCTGTTGACGGTTTCTTAAGGCGCTGGCCCACCGGAGATTTACATGATTCGTTCCCTTTGGATCGCGCGCACCGGGATGGATGCGCAACAAACGCAGATGGATGTGATCGCCAACAACCTGGCCAACGTCGGCACCACCGGCTTCAAGCGCCAGCGGGCGGTGTTCGAGGACCTCCTCTACCAGACCCTGCGCCAGCCCGGGGCGCAATCGACCGAACAGTCGGAACTCTCCAGCGGCCTGCAGGTGGGCACGGGGGTGCGCACGGCCGCCACCGCGCGCATTTTCGCCCAGGGCAGCATGCAGCAGACCGGGGGCGCGCTGGACGTGGCCATCCAGGGCAAGGGCTTTTTGCAGGTCGCCATGCCCGATGGCACCACCGCCTTTACCCGCGACGGCTCCCTGCAGCTCGATAAAAACGGCCAAATCGTCACCGCGAACGGCTACCCGCTGGCGGACGCCCTCACCATCCCCGAGAACGCCACCTCGGTGACGATCGGCAAGGATGGCACGGTGAGCGTGATTCTCGCCACCGACCTGACGCAACCGGTGCAGGTGGGCACCCTGCAGCTGGCGACCTTCATCAACGAAGGGGGCCTGCAAAGCGGCGGCGAGAACCTCTACTACGAAACCGCCTCGAGTGGCACGGCGACGGTCACGCAACCCGGGGAGAACGGCGCCGGGGTGCTCAATCAGGGCTATGTCGAAAGCTCGAACGTCAATGTGGCCGAGGAACTGGTGAGCATGATCGTCACCCAGCGCGCCTATGAATTGAATTCCCGCGCGATCTCCACCGCCGATCAGATGCTGGCGCGG
>JAGVUH010000265.1 GCA_019136395.1 Gammaproteobacteria bacterium | reverse complement strand
GAGGTCCTGCTGCAAGCCGGCTGGCGGCCGGGCGCCGGGGTCGAGGTGGAACTGGTGCCGGGTTGCACCGCCCTGGCCACCTGCGCCTCCCTGGTGGGCGCCCCCCTGACCCACGATTTCTGCGCCATCTCCCTGTCCGACCTGCTCACCCCCTGGCCGGTCATCGCCCGCCGCCTGGAGGCCGCCGCCCGCGGCGACTTCGTCATCGCCCTCTACAACCCCAAAAGCGGCAAGCGCACGGGGCAGATCCTTGCCGCCCAGCGCATCCTGCTCCGCCACCGGGCACCGGAGACGCCGGTGGCTATCGTCAAGGCCGCCTATCGTGAGGAGCAGGCGACCCACCTCAGCCGGCTGGACGCCTTCGCCGATTACCCCCTTGGCATGCTCTCGACCGTGCTCATCGGCAACAGCTCCACCTTCGTCCGGGAGGGGCTCATGGTCACGCCGCGGGGTTACGCCAACAAATACCAGGACCTGACCGGCGCCACCAAGGCCGGGGAAAAGGCCGGCCGCTCCCTCAGCCAGGGCCTGGATGGCTGGCAGGCCGCCATCCGCGATTATCGACGAGAGCATCCCGAGGCCTCCGTTGAAGAACTCGCCCAGCGTTTCGATGGCCCGGTGGAGGAGATCCTCGCGGTCAGCCAGGGGACGGTCGACAGGGACGGGAGTATCTGATGGTAACCACGATCAGCATAGTCACCACCATCAGCAACGGAGCGCCAGACCGCCCCTTGGTTCTTCTCGCCATTAGCGCTGCTGGAACGACGACGTACACCCTACCTTTAGCCGGAGGCGGCAGAGGACGACGCGGAGGAGCGATCCACGGATGAATGATTTCCTCACCGCTGCCCTGATCATGCCCCTGGCCCTGGCCCTCGATGCCTGGCTCGGGGAGCCACGGCGCTTTCACCCCCTGATCGGCTTCGGGGGGCTGGCGCTGGCCCTGGAGGAAGGCCTCCATGGCGACGCCCGCTGGCGCGGGGCTCTGGCCCTGGCCCTGCTCGTCCTGCCCCCGGTCCTGCTCACCGCCCTCATCGATGGCCAGTCCTGGAGTCCCCTCCTGGACCTGCTAGTGCTCTACCTCGCCATTGGCTGGCGCAGCCTGGGCGAGCACGCCAACCGCGTCGGGGTAGCCCTGAGTGGCGGGGACTTGCCCGAGGCACGTCAGGCGGTGGCTTATATCGTCAGCCGCGATACCGCAGACCTGGATACTGAGGGCATCGCCAAGGCAACCGTCGAATCCGTGCTGGAAAACGGCAACGATGCCATCTTCGCCGCCCTCTTCTGGTACCTGGTGGCCGGCGCAACCGGCGTCGTCCTCTACCGCCTGACCAATACCCTGGACGCCATGTGGGGCTACCGCAATGACCGTTACCGGCGCTTCGGCTGGGCGGCGGCGCGGCTGGACGACCTGCTCAACTGGGCCCCGGCCCGACTGACGGCACTGAGCTATGCCCTCGCCGGGCACTTCAGCGCCGCCCTGACCTGCTGGCGCGCCCAGGGTCCGGCCTGGAAGAGCCCCAACGCCGGCCCGGTCATGGCCGCTGGCGCCGGCAGCCTGGGCATCCTCCTCGGCGGCCCGGCCGTCTATCACGGCGCCCCCCAGGTTCGCCCCCCCCTGGGCACGGGTCGCCCGGCCCGGGCCGAAGACATCGGCCGCGCCCTGCGGCTCATCCGCACTGCCTTGGTGTTTTGGGTGGTGGGGGCCTTGGCGCTGGCCATCATCGCCAACAGCACCAGCGTGGCCACTATCACCAGTATTATGCATATACAATACGTATAGCATTTGCAATGAACATCAGCTTCGACCCGGCAAAGAACCGCATCAATCGCCACAAGCATGGCGTTGACCTGGCCGATGTCGAAGGGGTGTTTTATGACGACAGGGCCATCACCCTCGAAGACCGGGATCACGATGAAGAGCGCTTCGTCGTCCTGGGGCGGGATGGCTTCGGCCGTTTGTTGGTGGTGGCCTATCACTACCGCAACGAGAATGACCTGCGGATTATTTCGGCTCGGCTGGCGCTACCACACGAGCGGCGAGTTTACGAGGGCTAAGCCATGAAAGACGCTTATGACTTTTCCTCTGGTCAGCGGGGTGCCGTGGTGGACACCAAAGGCAAGACCCGCATCACCATTTTTCTCGACGATGAGGTGCTGGAGGCCTTTCGCGAGCGTGCGGCTCAAAGCGGCAAGGGTTATCAGACCCTGATCAACGAGACGTTGCGGGCCAGCCTGTCGCCGGAATCCGCCCCTTTGACCGTTGCACTGTTGCGGCAAGTGTTGCGCGAGGAGCGGCAAGCCGCTTGAGAAACCCCATTCACCCCGAGCACGACGGTAACGGTCCCGGAATGACGTTGGCGGCCGAACCCCTGGCTGGGCCCCTTCACCATGGCGGACGCCTGCGCCAGGCGGCGGAGCACTATGGGATCCCGCTAGCGGCATGGCTGGACCTCTCCACCGGTATCAACCCCATCGGCTGGCCGGTGCCTCCAGTGCCGGCGGCGGTCTGGTCGCGTCTTCCAGAGGACGAGGATGGCCTAGAGCAGGCGGCCCGGGCCTTTTACGGCGCCGAGCACCTCCTCCCCGTCGCCGGCTCCCAGGCGGCGATCCAGGCCCTGCCCTGGCTGCGCCCGCCTTCGCGGGTCGGGGTCCTGTCCCCCGGTTACGCCGAGCATGCCGCCGCCTGGCGACGGGCCGGTCATGAGGTCAGGGCCGTCAGCGCGGAAGAAATGGCGAGGTCCGTTTCCGGGTCGTACCGCGAGCTTCACGTTAACTCTCATGAGGCGACGCGCCACCCCCCTGATCATGAAAGACTTTCATGTGATTTCGACACCAAGTCCGCAGCTAGGGCTGGATCTGGTCCCGACCTGCTAGTCGCTGAAGAGGTCCTCGAATCCTGCGACGTCCTGGTACTGATCCACCCCAACAACCCTACCGGGGCGCGTTTTCCTCAGGACCAACTGCTGGACTGGCACGCCCGTCTGGCCGCTCGTGGCGGTTGGCTGGTGGTCGACGAGGCCTTCATGGACGTCACCCCCGAAGCGAGCCTGTGCCCCTTCACCTCCCGCCCCGGCCTGATCGTGCTGCGCTCCCTGGGAAAGTTCTTCGGTCTGGCCGGGGCGCGGCTGGGCTTCGTCTGCGCCCAACCGCCGCTGCTCGCGGCCCTGCATCATCGCCTTGGGCCCTGGACCGTCAATGCCCCGGCGCGGTGGGTCGCCAGGCTGGCCCTGTCAGATCGTGACTGGCAAGCGCAGACTCGTCCCCGCCTCGCCGCCGCTGGCGAGCGCTTGCATGCCCTGCTTACCCGCCAGGGGCTCGCCCCCGCCGGCGGCTGTGCCTTTTTCCATTGGATCGTCACCGCCCAGGCCACACACCTGCAACAGGACCTGGCCCGCCAAGGGATTCTGACCCGTCTTTTTCAGGAACCCGCCAGCCTGCGCCTGGGCCTGCCCGGCAGTGAGGCGGACTGGGGCAGGCTAGAGCAAGCCCTCGCCGGCCTGGTCGGGCCACCAGCGGAGGTCAGAATGTGAAGACCCGCGCCCTCATGATCCAGGGCACTACCTCCGACGCCGGCAAGAGCCTGCTGGTGACGGCCCTGTGCCGCTGGCTGGCGCGCCAGGGGGTGCGCGTCGCCCCCTTCAAGCCCCAGAACATGGCCCTCAACAGCGCCGTCACCGTCGACGGTGGCGAGATCGGCCGCGCCCAGGCGGCCCAGGCCCTGGCCTGCGGCCTCCGGCCCCACACCGACATGAATCCGGTGCTGCTCAAGCCCAATACGGACACCGGCGCCCAAGTCATCATCCAGGGTCGTGCCGTCGGCACCATGAACGCCCGCGACTACCAGGGCTACAAGGCCCAGGCCCGGGTGGCGGTACTGGACTCCTTCCACCGCCTGGCCGATCAGTATGAGGTGGTCCTCGTCGAAGGCGCCGGCTCCCCCGCCGAGATCAACCTGCGCGCCCAGGACATCGCCAACATGGGCTTCGCCGAGGCGGTGGACTGCCCGGTGGTGCTGATCGCCGACATCGATCGTGGCGGGGTATTCGCCCACCTCGTCGGCACCCTGGAACTCCTCTCCCCAAGCGAGCGCGACCGGGTCCAGGGCTTCATCATCAACCGCTTCCGTGGCGATCTGGCCCTGCTGAAACCCGGCCTGGACTGGCTGGAGCGGCGCACCGGCAAGCCCGTCCTCGGCGTCCTGCCCTTCCTCCCCGGCCTGGTGCTAGAGGCGGAGGACGGCCTGGCGCGCCCGCCATCCCGGCCTGACAGGTTGGCCTCCGGGCGGATTCGGGAGGATCGGGGGGCCTCAGGCGAGGGTGTCGACCGCAGGGATGAGGTCGTCAAGCCTACAGGGGCGTATTCACGGCGCCTCCCCCCTGAAGCCCGCCAATCAGGAAAGTCGGCGCGGATCCAGATTGAGGACCCTACCCAGGATCCCGTTCAGATTCCGTCTCAGGCACCGGCCCAAGACCCTGCGCGGATTCTGGCCCCGGAGCCGCCACAGAACCCCACCCAGACCCCGGCCATGGAGTCAATCCCGTCCAGTCTGCGAATCCTGGTCCCCAGCCTCCCCCGCCTGAGCAACCGCACCGACTTCGACGCCCTCTGCCTGCACCCCCAGGTCGAGTTGGACTTCATCGGCCCCGGCCGGGATCTCTCGCCGGCCGATCTCATCATCCTGCCCGGTTCGAAGAGCGTGCGCGCCGACCTCGCCTGGCTGCGCCAGCAGGGCTGGGAGGCAGCGATCCGCCGGCATCTGCGTTACGGCGGCAAGGTCATCGGCATCTGCGGCGGTTTCCAGATGCTCGGCAACCAGATCCATGACCCCCTCGGCCTGGAAGGGGCACCGGGCTCCAGCCCTGGCCTGGGCCTGCTCGACCTGGAAACGACCCTGGAGCCGGAAAAGCAGTTACGCAACGTGCGGGGCCACCTGGCCTTTTGTGAACCCTTGGGGGACAGATCCCTGGCCGGTATTCCCGTCGCCGGCTACGAGATCCACGCCGGCGTCACCCAGGGTCCGGACCTGCGGCGGCCGGCGGTCTATCTGGACCAGGGCCCGGACGGCGCTATGAGTGCCGATGGCCAGATCCTGGGCACCTACCTGCACGGCCTCTTCGACACCCCCGCCGCCTGCGCCGCCCTGCTCACCTGGGCCGGCCTGACCCAGGCGGAGGCCAGTGACTATCAGGCCCAACGCGAGGCGACCTTCGACCGCCTCGCCGATGCCATCGACCATCATCTGGATGCGGACTGGCTGCATGCCCTGCGGCCAGTCGGAAGCTCGCCAACCCCGGAATCTTCTCCAGCGGTAACCGTTCTAACCCCCTCTCCCCAACCCTCCCACACCAGGGGGGAGGGAGTAAGAGCATCTGCACCTTGTGCCGACGATGCCCTTTTGGGTCCTGAGGACCTTGAGGTTCGTGAGGGTCTTCAGGGTCTTCAGGGTCTTCAGGGTCTTCAGGGACGCGAGGGGTACGAAGGGAGGTACGGGAGTCAAGGCAACGGCTTCCCTCCACCCTTCCGCGCCTTGGTCCTGGGCGGCGTTCGTTCCGGCAAGAGCCAGGTGGCGGAGCGGTTGGCACGGGACAGCGGCCTGCCGGTCACTTACCTCGCCACCGCCACCCCCAGCGATGGTGAGATGGCGACCCGGATCGCCGCCCACCGCACTCGCCGTCCGGCGCATTGGGGCCTGGTCGAAGAGCCCCTTCACCTGGCGGCGGCCCTGCGGGCCCATGCCGCCCCGGGGCGCTGTCTGCTCGTCGACTGCCTGACCCTGTGGTTGACCAATCTACTGCTGGCCGAGGATGGCGCGGCCCTGGATCGCGAGCGCGCCGCCCTGCTCGGGCTGCTGCCGACTCTGCCGGGTCGATTGATCCTGGTCAGCAACGAGACCGGCCTGGGGGGGGTCGCCATGGGCGAACTCGGCCGCCGGTTTGGCGATGCCGCCGGACAACTGCACCAGGATCTCGCCCCCCTCTGCGATCAGGTCATCCTTACCGTCGCCGGCCTGCCCCTCCATCTCAAAGGGGCTCCCGGTTGAGACCCCATGCCGCCAGCCACGGCGCAGAGGGTTACCGTACGCAAACCCGCTTTTGGTGCTGGGGGCAGAACAAACGCCTGGCGAGGAGTTTTACTCCTTCATTCATGGTTGTACTCCTTCACTCCACGTAAGCGTTTACCCCCCTGCTACCTTGGCTGGCATAGATTGCCCAAGCCGATGATTTTCCTGCTCCCTCCCCCCTGGCGGGGGAGGGTTGGGGAGAGGGGGCTGAACGGTTGCACTTTCGTAAATCCATTCCAACAAA
>JAGVUH010000626.1 GCA_019136395.1 Gammaproteobacteria bacterium | reverse complement strand
AATCAAAAAGCAGTAGAAGGGTGTGGCTGGAGTGGAGGGTGATGGGAACCGATCCCCTCCAGCCCCAGAGTTGCTCGGCTCCCTCGACGATGACCAGGGCGTTCGTGGGGACCCTCAGTCTTTCCAGTTCCTCCACGAGTTTTAGGATGGAGTTCCTCGCGGGTTGACGGATGCCAAATACCTTGATCTCATCGGTATGCGACGCGGCCAGCGCCTGTTGGGTCAAGGGGTCTCGGCCCAGAAACAAGGATTCCAACTCGCCGGTGGTGAGGTAGTAACCCCTCGATCCCGGCTGGACCAGGGTACCCAGGGTCAAGCTGCGGATCAGGTCGGGGGATTCATGGATGATGCCGTACCAACGACCTGGAAGCACGCCATCCGCTCCCTCGAGGCCCTCGATGCCAATACGCATGCTCATCCCTAAAAGTCTCCATAGGGCGTCAGGGTTTGTGGAAGCCTGGCTAGAGGCTTGCCATAGGCCTCGAAGTCGTAACGCAGGTAGAGCATGCCACGGTTGGGCTCGTAAAAGGGGGAGCGATCGACCTCGATCGAGCCACCCACGAACAGGTGGGGGGTTAACTGGTACTCGAATGCCCCCCGTAATCCATAACCGGTGCTTTGACTGGAACTCCCCTCGTACCAGGGATTGACGTTGGTGACTGGCGCCAGCCTCTCCGCGTCCGCCTGGAGGTTGGGGTGGCCAGGGTAATAGGGTGCGTCGTCCAAGCGTGACCAGGAGAAGGATATCCCGGCCCGCAGGATATAGGCCCAGCGCGTCGACCGTGCCTCCCAAGTCACGGGAAATGACAGGGAGGCATAGGATTGGGGACTGTAGTAGCCACCATGTCCAAAGGTGAATTCACCCAGGTTTCGATCGAAGCTCCAGTAGGAAGTGTTGATACCGAGCGAGAGCTCTCGATTGGGCTGGTTGATCAGGCGGCCATAAAAACCGGCCATGACAATTTTGCGATCGTTCGTGGGCACGTTTTCTCCAGTCAAGGCATGCCAGGAAAGATTCGACCAGAAGCCAAAGGTACCGCCTTTGTCACGGCTGAGATTCAGGCGGAGGCCATTGGCGAGTATTCCACCCCAGATTTCGCCGGTGCCGGGATCGCGGGTACCACCAAAGGTCAGCAAGCTGCTGGTCAGGGGACGACGCGAGACGGTCAGGCCGTAGGAGAAGGGGCCGGCATCTCCATCCCAGCGCAGGCCTCCGACCAGATTCCGCACCTCCATGCCGATGGGGGTGGTGCCGATATCGAAACGTAGTTTTGGGGTTTGATAGCCGAGGGCGAGCGTGAGTCCCATCGCGGATTGGGCGAGACTGCCCCGCGGGCAGTTTCCCCACTGGCCGCACAGCAGAAGGGTGCCAAAGGTTTCGGCCTCCTGCCGGTCGTTGAGATCCAGTGAGCCGGCGTCAAAGCTGAGTTCCTCCGCGCGAACGAACAGGCGGCCTCCGGGGCCGAGCGGGACCTGGCCCTCGGCCAGGACCCCGATGGCCTCCACCGAAGACTTACCCGGGGTCGCGTCGCGGGTCAGGACATCCAAGGCTAGTACGGCGTTGCCAAAGGGTTTGTCCTGGGAATCTTTTCCGGCTGGGGTGTCACCTCGAAGGATCCCATCCAGGGATTGCCAGCCTTGGTTGACCTGATTCTGTAGTTCATCCACGTCGCCGGCTTGCCGCGCGGCCTGTTGGAGGCGATCCCGCGCTCGGTCCGGATTATCGTTCCGGGCCAGGTCAAGCGCTTCGTCGATCAGGAGTTCCAGGCTCAGGCGCCGCTGGAGTTCTTTCATCCCGGCAGTACGGCGGGCGGCGGGTATGGATTCGAGCATTTTGATGGCCTGGAGCTTTTTATCCTCGGCGCTTAGAAACAGGGCCAGCGCGTAGGGCCAGTCGACGTTCTTGGGATATCTGGCGTGACCGGCATCCAGTATCTCGCGCCCCCGCTCCACTTGGCCCCGTTCGGCGAGCAGTCGGGCCAATCGGTAGCCGATCCAGGGATCGCTTGGATTCAGGGACAGGGCATCTTCCAGGTTATGCTGGGCCTCATCCAGACGACCCTCTTGCTGCAGCGCCTTGGCGTTACTTTGGAGCATTTCGGCCCGCAGTGCCGGCACGCGGGTACCCAGGGTCCGCCGCTGGGGTGGCGTCAGCGCATTAAGGGTCGCCAGGAGCCGTTCATGCTGGTCCGATTCCAGCATGAGGGTCAGCAATCCATCCAAGGCGGAATAATTGGTGGGGTCCTTGCGGAGGGCGCGGCGATACCAGTTTTCCGCCGCCTGGATGTTCTTCCGCTTGGCCTCGATCTGGCCCATTTTGGCCAAGCCTTGGGCCTCTTCCGGATCGAGTCGCATCGCTTCCCGGACCCGTTGCTCCGCCAGGGTGAGTTTGTTGGCGGCGATGGCCTTGTCGGTCTGCTGAAGTAACGACCAATAGCGGGAGGCCTTGATCAAGGCATGCCATTTTTCGCTGTTGTCTGGATCGAGCTCCAGTGCCCGGGTGAACAAGGGGAGGGCATCTCCGTGGCGACTATTGCGCATCAAGGCGATGCCCTCCTCACCCATCAGCCGCGCGCGCTCCCGCTCGGGTGACATGACTGTGCTGACCTCTTCCGCGGGTTCCGATTGGCCTCGCATGACCCCCAGAAGTTCCTGGAGCGCCGAATCGCCCGGTTCCAGGACAAGGTATTCCTCCACCAAGGGGGCATTGTCCGGACGAGGTTCCAGGCGCGTGAGGATGTTCCGCCAGGTGATACGCGCGGCCTTTTGATGGGTGGGATCGGCCGCCAGACGGCGGACGCGGTTCAACGCCCGGGGCGCCCCATCGGGTTGGCGAGATTCCAGGTCAGCCCAGCCAAGCTGAAAATTGATGTTGTCCGGATCTTGTTCGGCAAGCTGGCGGAGTTGGTCCAAGGCTGCCGATTTTCTCTCCGGTAATTGCATCATCAGGTACCAATATTCCCAGGCTAGTGCTCCGCGTGGCGGGCCGTCCGGAAAGATCTGCTGGTAGGACTCCAGCGCCAGGTTAAGACGTTTGTTTCCCTCGCTCACATCCAGACCTCTGCTGGTTTCCCAGGATTTGTACGCCATTCTGGCGCGCCTGATCTGTTCCGGATCGGAACCCGACAAGGTGACGAGGGTGGCCAGGGTGTTGAGTTGGGGATAATCGGGATGAGCGGTTTGCAGAAGAGCGAGAAATTCCTGGGCCTTGGCAATTTGCCCGTCGGCGATTTCGAGGCGTATCCTCTCCGCCAAGCCTTCGGCGTGATTGGGATAACTGAGCAGGAGTTGATCCAACGCCTGCCTGGCGTCCGTCGGGCGATGACGGGACTGCCATAGCCGGGCCTTGGAGAGCAGAAAATCAGCTCCCTCATCGGCCAGCGGGTTCCCAGGTCCTGTGGCTAAGCTCAAAGCCACTAACAGGGGTAGGGTCCAGGGAGAGAGTTTCCTCATCGGTGACAGCGACAGGTTAACGGGACTGGCACTTGCCGGCCGTGGGAAGACGCAGGGAGCCGTCGGGTTGGAACCGATAACGCTCATCCCGCCAGCCTTCAGCGAACAATCTCAGCGACTGATTGTAGTATTCCGCTTGCGCCTCGGAGGGGCGGGCGTCCACGCGCAGCCATTGTAGGGTCGCGGCCTCGCTAGCCCCCGCGGCCTGAAGAAACGGGGCCAGGGCGGCGGAGAAGCCCCAGGGACCCGTGCCTTCGGCGGTACCCGTACGGCTGTCGACAACCAAGGGTGGGGTGCCCTGGCGGGTGACGAGGGTGGCCATGGGGACAAGGTGTTTGAGGATCTCCGGCTGAAAGGGGTCTTCGGCTGGGAGCAGACCGGCCCAGAGATAGACGCGGATGGCATCGAAACTGCCTTTGGCATTGCTGGATGGATCGGGCAGAAAACCCTCGCGGCTCCGATAGGCTACCCAGTCCGGCGCTAGGCCGCTGGGCGAGGATTCGAGAAGCAACCGCCACGAACTGGCCAGCAAGCGTTGCCATTCCCCTCCTGGGTAATGAGCATTCAGCCGGCGCAGTAATTGGATGGGTACGTAACTCGGATTCAGCCGCCAATAATCAGGTTCGGGTACGAAGCCCTTGGGCGCGGGGAGCAGGGTGAGCCCCAACCCTGGCAGATCCGCGGTCTCTTCCCGGAGGATGCGTGCCGCCAAAAGGGCACCCAGGGCCTTGAATCGTGGGACTTGCCAGATCTCTCCGGCTTCCGCCAAGGTATAGGCAAGCCAAAGATCAGCGTCCGAGGCGGAATTCTGATCCAGAACCGTCCATTCGCCGTCATCGGTCTCCCCCCACTGCCAGGCGGGTAACTGGGCGGTCAAGTCTCCCTGGGCCAGGTTGCTTTCCGTCCATTTCAGCAGGCGGGAAAATGCTTCCTGGTCATCCGCCACCAGGGCGAAAAAGAGGGCGTAGGCCTGTCCCTCTGAGGTGCTCTGTTGCCGTGGCGTGCTTAGATCGATAACGCGTCCGTCTTGACTCAGAAAAGTAGCCTTAAAGTCCTCCCAAGCGGGCCAAGCGAGACATGCCGAGGTATCCGCTGCCAGAATCGGAGAAAGAATCCCCCAAAGGAGTAGGGCGAACGATAAGCGCATCTTGCCCCCCATTCGGTTACGTGCAATTTTCACTGAAGGACCAGAATGAGTTAGTCTGGTTCTCCCTGGTCACGGAGTCGCCTAGCCGCGATCGCTCTCAAGGTTCGCCAAAGGGCGATAGCGAAGAGTACGGAGACTAAAACCGAGATTGAGGCCAAAAGTAAGGCCGAGTTGGAAAGGTGAAACCAGATGAAGTCCAGAATACCAAGTTCACCAGCATAATAGGTTTCACCAACAAGGTTGGATTCCACGGTCCCTCCCCGCGCAAAGACGACGCTGCCATGCATCTGGCTAACCAGGCTGGAATTGTCTAGGGCATCCAGAAGTTGTGTCATGGACGATGAGGTGGTCGCGGTCACGGCCACGACGCTACGTCCCTTCTGTAAGGGAGATTCAAATCCTATCAGGGCGGCGATCGGGCCCGTATCCTTGAAGCCAACGCGGGCGGCAAGGTCAGGTTGTGGGGCCTTGCCGAGACTCAAGGTTTGGTACCAAAACTCAAGGTCATGCGCAGGTTGGCCTACATAGCCACGAGTGGCCTCAATCAGGCTTGGGAGGCGATCCGCCCAGCGTTGTAGAAGAGGTTGTTGAGGAATTGATCCGATCAGCAGCAGATTCGAAGGGAGAGCCTGGTCGATGGCGCTGGCAAAAGCGACACGCAAACGGGTGGCGGGATAGCCGGTTGAGGCGCCCATGCGTCCCAACAGGGTAAAGAGGACTTCCAGATCGGTCGGACTGAGGCTGTCCGGCAGTATGGCCGTGGTTTCAGCTAGATCCGCGAGTACGGTGAAGGGGTAACCGCTGTTGGCAAAAAAGGCCAGGTTTGGCATCAATGTGTAGTGGGGAAAACCGGAAAAATCTACTTCGGAATCCGGATCGAGGGCAGCATGGAGGTTGTCGGTCAGGATATCCCCGCAGTATTTATCCCTGGTGAAATCGAAGGAAAATTGGAACTGGAGTTGGTTGGAGATGCCAATTCTGAAGGCTGGGATGTAAAAACGATTAATTGGGTCGAAAAATTCACCGCTTTCCAGCGGCATTTTTAGCATGGTGGTACTGCTTCCGCTTTCTGACAGAGCCAGATTGTAGCCTCTAATAAATTCATCGTTGATGCCAATGGTCAGGCGGGAATTTTGCGTGCGGGTTGTGGGAGTGTAATTGTATTTTAAATTGACGGGAATGCCCTTGCTGCGCCAAAGAAAGAGATCGGCGGGAACGCGTAGATTTATGCGGATTAAATCAGGCTGGTGACCCTTGACCTCCAACATCTTGGTGCTTTCGACCAATTCACCGAAACGCATGGGCCGGTCAAGCTTCACCCACCGTGGGGCATCGTAAGGCTGACGCGGCCGATCCAGTTTAGCCTCGATCACGGTCACTCGATGGCCTGCGAGCGCAGCCTTGCCTAGGATCAGGGCATTGACGGCCTGTTGTAGTTCCTGATCGTCACGACCAAGAATCGCCAGTAGTTGGTAGCTGACGTTGGGGTGGCTGAGGATGGCAAGGGTCGGCCCGTTGAGGGGAGACTCGTCCAGGAGAGGACGCAGATAGTCGGGAACCTGATCTGAAAGGGCGAAAACGATAGCGTTTGCCTGAGGAAGTTCGTTGAATAGGACCGGGAATCGGGCGCCACGCCAATCCGCGATAAGGCCGAACCAGGATGCCAGGGTCCCCGCGGCGCGAATTACTCCGAGAGAAGGGACATCAGCAAAGACAA
>JAGVUH010000510.1 GCA_019136395.1 Gammaproteobacteria bacterium | reverse complement strand
GGGAGAAGACCCGGGCTTGACGGGCTCCCTGGCAGGTGGGGCCGTTTGCTCCACGGGAGGAGCCACGGGTACGGTGGCCACGGGGGGCGAAGGAGGTTCCGCGGTGGCTGACGGCACGGGAGGCTCGGCCCCAGCCGGCAACCCAGAAGATTCGGCAACGGCTGGCGGGCGGGAGCTTTCCGCCGTTGCCGACGCCCCAGCCTCTGGCGAGCCCGCCTCCTTGGTCAAGGGCTCAAGCGCGATCGCCTCCCTGACCGTCGGCTCAGGTTCGACCGTCGCTTGCGTCTCTGGTATCAGGGCCTCCGGGGAAGCAGGCTTCGCGCCCACGGCATCCACCGCCGCCGGCTCGGCCGCGACCACGGGGGGGCTCGGGATGGACGCGCGTTCACCACCGCTCCGCTCCTCGCCAGGGACTCGCGCCTCATCACCAAGACGCGCCTCAATGCCAAGCCGCTGCAGCTCCGCCAAATGGGCGTTACTCAGCTCCAACAGGCGCTTGATGTCGCCAAGATGCGTCTCAAGGCGGTCGATGCGGCCCCGTAACTCGGTCGTCTCCTGACGACCCGTCTCCGCCATCTCCCGCACCAGCAGGATTTCGCGCTCGACCAGGGCCAAATCGGGACCCAGGTGCCCCTCGGAGGTCATCGCGGGAGGTGCGCCGGTGACCATACCGGTGGCGGGACTGGCGGAGTGAGCTGGGGCGCTGTCCAGATCGGTGGCTGGGCTGGTGGAGGGAACGGAAGCGGCGGTCACGGGGGGTGAACCATTCGCCTCCTCCCCCGCTGGACGGCTCCCCTCCTCCGCCGCCGGATGGCGCGTGGCGATCTCCAACCGGTCTGGCCCGGATGCTGACGTCACCGCCGAGGGTTCCGCAGCCGAGGCCGTAGCCGGAGCCAGAGTCGGACCGGGCAGCGGGGGGAGCGCCTGGCCCTTCTGGGCCGCCTGGTAGTATTGCCGGGCCGTCTTGGCATCCAGGGCGAAGATCAGCCCGGGATGGGAAATCTCCAGACGAACCCCGGCCTTGAGCCGATTGATATCTCCACCGCTGAAGGCATGCGGGTTGGCGCGAAAGATGGCCAGGGCGGTCTGCTCCCGACTAGCCCCCGGGGGGGCCATGCGCCGCGCCAGGGTGGTCAGGGTGGCTCCACTCGGGACCGGGCCATAGCGGAGCGGATAGCCCGGCGGGGGCGGCCCAAAGTCCGGCGGTGGCGCCGCCGGGGCTGGACCGCCCCTGTTCATTGCCTGGTCTGATCCCGCCAGGCTAGGAACCGCCGCGGCTGCGGCGGCGGGCGTAGTCGGCGGCCCGGACGCCGCGGACATTCCGGACGGGGGGCTCGCCCCCCCCACAGGGAGGGGTGCCTCTCCGGGGCGGGAGCTTCGCGCCCCAGGGGCGGAAACCTGGGGGGCCTTCACCGCGGGCGGAGGCCGGTTCAGGGTCGTCGGGGGATCGAGGAGGACGGTATACCCCTTGACCAGCCGGCCCTGGGGCCAGGTGACCTCGACCAGAAAGTCCAGGTAGGGCTCACGGATGGGTTCGGGGCTGGTGACGCGGATCTGCAGCCGGCCCTCGGGGGAGACCTCGGGGGTGAAGGTCAGGCGGCTGAGAAAGTGGGGGCGAGGGGAACCGGCCTTGGTGAACTCGGCCTCCGAGGCCAGGGTCACCTGGACCGCATCCAGTTCCTCGGGGGCGATGCCGTTGAGTTCGATACGCCCCAGGAAGGGCTCGTTGAGCGCCGAGTCACTCCGGATGCCGCCCAGACCCAGGGCCCAGGTCGAGCCGGGGGCCAGGGCCAGGGCGATGGCCAGGACGGGAGCGGGAACCCGCTTCAGGCGCCGTGGCATACAGTCCAGGCAGTCCAGCCGGGCTGAGCGCAATCGCCGCGCTGGCGGGTGGTTAGCCCTGGCATGGGCATCAGCCGCACCTGGCCCCCGGTTGCCCTCAGCGCTCCTGTAGCAGCCGCAACATGCGGCGCAGGGGCTCGGCGGCGCCCCAGAGCAACTGATCACCGACGGTGAAGGCGTTGAGATAGTCCTCGCCCAGGTTGAGCTTGCGCAGCCGACCAACGGGCACAGTCAGGGTGCCGGTGACGGCGGCGGGGGACAGCCCGGCGACGGTGGCGGGCCGCTCGTTGGGGATGACCTTCACCCAGTCGTTGGCGCCGGCGATCATCTCCACCAATTCGTCCAGGGGGGCCCGCTGCTTGAGCTTGATGACCAGGCCCTGGCTGTGGCAACGCATGGCGCCGATGCGCACGCAGGTGCCGTCGATGGGGATGGGGTTATCCTGGCGGCCGAGGATCTTGTTGGTCTCCACCAGCCCCTTCCACTCCTCGCGGCTCTGGCCGTTGTCGAGGGCGGTGTCGATCCAGGGGATAAGGCTGCCGGCCAGGGGGGCGCCGAAGTTGTCCGTGGGGAAATCGGCCCGGTGCATGGTATTGGTGACGACGCGGTCGATATCGAGGATGGCCGAGGCCGGGTCCGCCAGCAAGTCGGCGCAGCCAGCATGCAGGGCGCCCATCTGGGACAGGAGCTCACGCATGTTCTTGGCCCCGGCCCCGGAGGCGGCCTGATAGGTCATGGAGGTGACCCACTCCACCAGGTCGTGGTGGAAGAGACCGCCGATGGCCATGAGCATCAGGCTGACGGTGCAGTTGCCGCCGATGAAGTCGCGCTTGCCCGCCGCCAGGGCCGCCTCGATGACATCCAGATTGACGGGGTCGAGGATGATGGTGCTGTCCGGCGCCATGCGCAGGCTGGAGGCAGCATCGATCCAGTAACCCTGCCAGCCGGCGGCGCGCAACTGGGGATAGACGGCCTTGGTGTAGTCGCCGCCCTGGCAGGTAACGATCACATCCAGGGCGGCCAGGGCCTCCAGGTCATTGGCGTCCCGCAGGGGCGCGGCGCCCTTGCCCACATCTGGACCCGGCTGACCGACTTGGGAGGTGGTGAAGAACACCGGTTCCGGAATGGTCGCGAAGTCATTTTCCTCCTGCATCCGGCCCATGAGGACCGAGCCCACCATGCCCCGCCAGCCAACGAAACCGACCCGATTGCACTCGACCTGACTCATCGCCTTTACTCCTGACCCAGGGCCGCCAACACGGCGTCGCCCATTTCACTTGTACCCACCTGGCGCATGCCCGGGGACATGATATCGGCGGTGCGCAGCCCCTGATCCAGGACCTGGGTGACCGCCTGCTCGATGCGCCGGGCATTGTCCTCGTCGCCGAAACTGTAACGCAGCATCATGGCCACCGAGAGAATGGTGGCCAGGGGATTGGCCACGCCCTGGCCGGCGATGTCCGGTGCCGAGCCATGGATGGGCTCATACATGCCCTTGCCATGCTCGTCCAGGGAGGCCGAGGGCAGCATACCGATGGAGCCCGTGAGCATGGAGGCCTCATCGGAGAGGATGTCGCCGAAGATGTTGCCAGTAACGATGACGTCGAACTGTTTCGGGTTGCGCACCAGTTGCATGGCGCAGTTGTCGACGTACATGTGGCTGAGGGCCACATCGGGATAGTCGGCGCCCACCTCGGTGGCGACGTCGCGCCAGAGCTCGGTGCACTCCAGGACGTTGGCCTTGTCCACCGAGCAGAGGCGCCTGTTGCGCTTGCGGGCGATGTCGAAGGCGACGCGGCAGATGCGGCGGATCTCCGACTCGGTATAGACCATGGTGTTGACGCCGACCCGCTCGCCGTCCTCGTTGACATGGGTACCACGGGGCTTGCCGAAATAGATGTCGCCGGTCAGCTCGCGGACGATGACGATGTCCAGGCCGGCGACGATCTCCGGGCGCAGGGAGGAGGCGGCAGCGAGTTGCGGATAGAGGATGGCCGGGCGCAGGTTGGCGAAGAGGCCCAAGCCACCGCGCAGCCCCAGCAGGCCCCGCTCGGGGCGCACCGCATAAGGCAGGGGCTCCCATTTGGGGCCGCCGACGGCGCCGAGGAGGATGGCATCGGCCTCCCGCGCCAGTTCCAGGGTCGCCTCCGGCAGGGGGCCGCCGGTGGCGTCGATGGCGGCGCCGCCCACCAGGGCCTCATCCATGTCGATATCGAGGCCATGCTCGTCGCGCAGGCAGGCGAGGATCTTGACCGCCTCGTCGACGATCTCCGGGCCGATGCCGTCACCCGGCAGGATCAGAATCTGTTTGCTCACGTCTGTGGATGCCTATGCGTTACTTCAAATCGGGTTTGGTTGGAAAGTTCAGGCGAACAGCCAGGGGGCCTCGGCCTTGCGCCGCGCCTCGTAGGCGCGGATGGTGTCCACGTGCTGGAGGGTCAGGCCGATGTCGTCCAGGCCCTTGTGCAGGCACTCCTTGTGGAAGGGGTCCATGTCGAAGGGGATGGGCTTGCTCCCGGTCGGGGTCAGGGTCTGTGCCAGCAGATTGACCTCGATCTCCAGGGCCTGGGGGCCGCCGGCCTGACTGAAGAGCCCGTCGATGCGGGCGCCATCGAGGACGATGGGCAGGATGCCGTTCTTGAAACAGTTGTTAAAAAAGATGTCGGCGTAGCTCGGCGCCAGGATGACGCGGAAGCCATAGTCCAGCAGGGCCCAGGGGGCATGCTCGCGGGAGGAGCCGCAACCGAAGTTCTCCCGGGTGAGCAGGATGCTGGCCCCGGCATAGCGCGGGTCGTTGAGGACGAAGTCCGGGTTCAGGGGCCGGTGGGTGCAGTCCTGGCCGGGCTCGCCCCGGTCCAGGTAGCGCCATTCGTCGAAGAGGTTGGGCCCGAAGCCGGTGCGCTCGATGCTCTTCAAAAACTGCTTGGGGATGATGGCGTCGGTGTCGACGTTGGCGCGGTCCAGGGGGCAGACCTTACCGGTGAAATCGGCGAATTTTTCCATGATCGAATCCTCGGGCGGGGCCGCTTACAGGGTGCGCGCGTCGACGAAGTGGCCGGTGACGGCGGCGGCGGCGGCCATGGCCGGGCTCACCAGGTGGGTGCGGCCGCCGGGCCCCTGCCGGCCCTCGAAGTTGCGGTTGGAGGTGGAGGCGCAGCGCTCCCCCGGCTCCAGTCGGTCGGCGTTCATGGCGAGACACATGGAGCAGCCCGGGTCGCGCCACTCGAAGCCGGCGGCGGTGAAGATCTCGTGCAGCCCCTCGGCCTCCGCCTGTTCCTTGACCGGGCCCGAGCCCGGGACCACCAGGGCCAGCTTGATGCTGGAGGCCACCTTACGGCCCTTGACCACCGCGGCGGCGGCGCGTAGGTCCTCGATGCGTGAGTTGGTGCAGGAGCCGATGAAGACCTTGTCCGGGCGGATCTCAGTGATGGGGGTGCCCGCCTCCAGGCCCATGTACTCCAGGGCGCGACGCATGCCGGCGGCCTTGGTCGGGTCCGGCTCGGCGGCGGGATTGGGCACCCGCTCGTCGATGGCCACCACCATCTCCGGCGAGGTCCCCCAGGTGACCTGGGGCTTGATGGCCGCGGCGTCCAGGTGCACCACCCGGTCGAACTTGGCGTCCGGGTCGCTGACCAGGGTGCGCCAGTGGGTGGCGGCCTGTTCGAAGAGGTCACCCTGGGGGGCGAAGGGGCGGCCACGGACATAGTCGATGGTCTTTTCGTCCACCGCCACCAGGCCGGCGCGGGCGCCGGCCTCGATGGTCATGTTACAGACCGTCATGCGCCCCTCCATGGATAGGTCACGAATGGCGGAGCCGCCGAACTCGATGACGTAGCCGGTCCCGCCGGCGGTACCGATCTGGCCGATGATGGCCAAGACGATGTCCTTGGCGGTGACGCCCCGCCCCAACTGGCCATCGACGCTCACCAGCATGGTCCTGGACTTGCGCTGCAACAGGCATTGGGTGGCAAGCACGTGCTCCACCTCGGAGGTGCCGATGCCGAAGGCCAGGGCGCCGAAGGCGCCGTGGGTGGAGGTATGGGAATCGCCACAGACGATGGTCATGCCCGGCAGGGTGAAGCCCTGCTCCGGACCCATGACATGGACGATGCCCTGGCGCGGGTCGCCCATGCCGAACTCGGTGATGCCGAACTCGACGCAATTGCGGCCCAGGGTCTCCACCTGGAGGCGGGAGACGGGGTCGACGATACCCTGATGGCGGTCCTTGGTGGGGACATTGTGGTCCGGCACCGCCAGGTTGGCCTGGGCCCGCCAGGGCTGGCGCCCCGCCAGCCGCAAGCCGGCGAAGGCCTGGGGCGAGGTGACCTCGTGGACCAGTTGGCGGTCGATGTAGAGGAGCGCCGTGCCGTCCGCGTCATAGCGGACGAGGTGCTCGTCCCAAATTTTGTCATACAGGGTCTGGGCTGCCATGCGTGAGGCCTCCGGCCAAATCGGAAGGTCGATAAAACAAAGGAAAAAGGATATAGGGC
>JAGVUH010000055.1 GCA_019136395.1 Gammaproteobacteria bacterium | reverse complement strand
GCTGCTGTAGCCCATCGAGGTATTCGATGTTTCTGGCGTTATCTCGCGTGGGGTACTGCCGGGGATCTGGGCGCCGGGGCATAACTTGCCTGGTAATTCCGGCGACGTGCTGACCGGTGTCAATGGCCCGCTCGCGGGCAAGCGGCTGATGCTGCTCGATGTCGCCGCGGCGAGCACGCGCGCGCGCATCGCCTTGGAAATTCCCTAGGGGGTCGACCATGGCTGATCTGGGTGCGGTGGGACGGGTGGTCACGGGGAGGGTAGCCCTCGTCGGCGGCTGTGTTTCGGGCACGGTGCGGGATGCCCAGGGCGCCCCGGCGCGGCGGCGGTTGGGGCTTTTTCATCGGGGGCGGCTGAGCTACAGCAATTCGGCCTATAGCGATGCCTCCAGCGGGGCGTACCAGATCGCGTGCCATGTCACCGATTATCAGGCGGAGCATTTTGTGGTTTGCCTGGATGACGGCGCGGAGCCGGTACAAAACGATTTGATTCTTGGCCGGGTGACCGGCGTTTAACGACGGGTAGGAAAATGCCATGAACCTGCAAACCATTTTGATCCAGCAACTGGTCAGCGCCCTGGTGGTGATGATGTCCCCCGAGGTCATGAAGCGGGGCCTGGATGCCCTGCTCGATGCCATTGAGGAGGCGGTGGGCAAGACCGAGAACCGGGTGGATGACATCGTGGTCCTGGGCATCTGCCAGCAGATCCGCCGGGCCTTCGACGTGCCCGACAACGACTGAGGTAGATCATGACCGAAGCCCTGCCCACGGCCATTCAGGCCATCCCCGATGGCGGGGACCCCTTCCTGATGGGCGCCAAGTGGTTCGGCCTGGTGGTGGCCGCCCTCCTGGTGGGGGCGGCGCCGGTCATGCTCTACCTGCGCAAGTACCACGTCGATCACCTGGCCAATTCCCGGGATGCGGCCACGGCCGAGGTCTATGAAACCCTGCGCCAGCCAGCAGATCCGCGACCATGGGGACCAGATTCACCGGCTCAATGAGGAGCGCGCGGTGCTCCAGGCCGAGAGCCTGAGCCTGCGGGCGCGGATCGTCGAACTGGAGGGCAAGGAGCATCAACTCAACCGGCTCAAGGCGCAGCTTGATGACAGCGAAGCCCTGATCGTGCGGCTCAAGGACAAGCTCGACTGCAAGGATGAGGTGCTGGAGAAGCTGGCCGGGGAGAACCGGCAGTTGATCAGCGAGATCATGTCCCTGAAGGACCGGGTGCATGAGTTGGAACTGCGGCTGTCGCGGGATGAGCATCTGATCGACCGTGGCCTGCTGCCCGGGGGCATGACCTATGGCCAGGGTCCGCGGCCCGCTGCTGTCGGTTGATGCCGCCGGCCAGGTCGGCGGCGCGCTCTGTTTCCGTCATCATGCCGGCGGGGTGCATGTGCTGCCGGTGGCGGCGCCCGGGTCGCGCACCAAGGGGCTGAAGCCGAGCGCGGCGCAACTGGCCCAGCGGGCGCGATACCGGGCGGCGAATGGCGCCTGGCGCGCCCTGAGTCCGGAGGAGCGGGCGGCGTGGCAGGCGCGGGCCAAGGCGGGGCGGCGTCCGCAGAGCGGCTGGAACCTCTACCTGGCGGCGTGGATGGCTAATCCCGGGGAGGAGGTGAGCAACGCCCTGCTGCTCGACACGGCGACCCTGCTGCTGTTGGAGGATGGCTCCGGGGTGCTGCTGCTGGAGGATGGGGCGTAGGCCACCATGGCCAGGGTCAAGGGGCCGCTGATGAGCCAGGATGCCTGCGGGACGATCGCGGGGGACACCCGCCTGCGGCACATGCGGGGTCATGTGCTGATGTATCGGGGTGGCGAACCGGGGAGCGTGCGGCGCAAGGCGCCCTCGGCGTCACAGGCCGAGGTCCGGGCCAGGTTTGCCGACGCGCGGGCGCGGTGGTGGGCCTTGACGAGGGAACAGCGGGCGGCCTGGCAGGCTCACGCCCAGGAATTGGGGGCGGGGCTGACCGCCTGGAATTGTTTTCTGTCTTGCGTGCTGCTCGGGGGCGAGTGCCTTGATCCCCGTGGCCCGGTCCTGCCGCCGCCGAATACCTATGTCCCGCCCCCCGGGGATGCCGTCATCTTTCCCGATATCCTCTGGTTCCAGGACCATCCCTACATTCCGCCCCCTGGCGATCAGGTGTCATGAATCATGCCTGAAATGCTATTGAAGCAGGCGGAGATTAAGGTTTCCTGGGAAGTCACCGTCGAAACGCAAACCCCGTTGCAGGTCTATACCGCCTGGGCT
>JAGVUH010000054.1 GCA_019136395.1 Gammaproteobacteria bacterium | reverse complement strand
CCGATGCCACCACGACCTATTCCATCACCAATAACGCCGGCACCGATAGCAAAAAGATCACGGCGGCCATTAATACCGATATGCCAACAGGTGTAACCCTGGAAGTCGAGTTGGAGGCACCCACGGGCGGTTCTTCATCGGGTAAGGTGGTCTTATCCGACGAGGCGCTTCCTGTCGTAACGGGCATCGATAATGTCAGTGAAGCCGGCATGATCATCACCTATACCCTCAGCGCCACGGCGGCGGCCGGTAAGGTGACCTCGGCGAGCAAGACCGTAACCTTCACGATCACGAATTCTTGAGTCGGGGCTCAGGAGGGCTGACCGAGTGCCCTCGGTCTTCCAGATAATCTACATGAAGCCTCCGCGTCGCGCTATCCCCCGGTACGGCCAGGTCGGCTTGACGGGATTGCTGGCGCTGGCCTTGGTGGCCGGCGCCCAGGCCGCCGGGGTGACCCTGATCGGCAATTGGTTTGAAATGATCGGCACGGATGACCTGATCATGGGCGCCGGGACCGATTTCCGCCCCAGCTTCGAAACTGGCGCGGCCGGGACCACCCTGGAGATCGCCAATACCCAGGGGGCCTCGTGGACCATGTGGGTGCGACGCGATAGCTCGACCTTGCCGGCGGCCGTCAGTGTCGCCGTTCGGCGAACCACCGAAGGTGCGGGCACGGGTGGCATCAGCGGTGGCACCGATTATTTGGTCCTGCGGGACTATGAGCAGGCCCTCTTCCAAGGCGTGGGCGATCGTAGCGGTATCGGCCTGCAACTGCGCCTTGCCGGTATCTCGATCAGTCAGGGCGCGGGGCTGCATGGCTGCACCCTGATCTACCGGATACAATAATCTTCCCTCCGCTAAGCGCTTCCATACCCGCATGGCCCGTTCCCCTAAGATCTTTCGCTTACTCTGTGGCCTAGCGTTGACCGGCTGCTTTGGCCTGCTCGAGGCGGGTGTCACCCCGGTGGGCGACATGACCCACGAGAAGGACGCCAAGGCGGGCGAGCGTTACCGGCAGGTGATCGTGCTGCAAAATACCGATCCCGCGCCGGTGGAGGTCAAGCTCTATCAGACGGACTACAGTTTCTCGGCCGATGGCAGCACCCATTTCGATCCCCCGGGAAAAATGCCGCGCTCCAACGCCCAGTGGGTGGCCCTCGGTCGCGACCTCATCACGGTGCCCGCCAAGGCCACCGAGCGGGTCGAGTATGAGGTGCGGGTGCCGGCGGATAAGGGGCTGGCCGGGACTTATTGGAGCATGATCATGGTGGAGCCCGTCGCCAAGGGCTCCCGGGAATCGGCGGAGACCTTGCCCGAGAATACCACCGCGATTTCACAGGTCATGCGCTACGGCATTCAGGTGGTCACCAATCTGGGCAAGGGTGGGCAGGCTGAATTGACCTTTGCCAATCCTCGCCTGGTCGAGGAGGAAGGGAAGCGGCTCTTCGCGATCGATGTGGCGAATACGGGCCAGCGTTCCCTCCGGCCGGGCTTGTGGCTGGAACTCTATAGCGCGCAAGGGGCCCCCGTCGGTAAATTCCAGGGGGAAGCACGGCGTCTCTATCCCGGTACCTCGTCCCGCTACCTGATCGATCTGGGCCAGACCCCCAAGGGGAAATATCTCGGCATGGTCGCCGCCGATGGGAAGGGGGATAGCCTGTTCGGCGCCAATGTCGAACTGGAGATTAAATAGCCGCCCGCCGCTGGCGCATCCGGCACCTGGCGTTCTCTACCGCCTGATTCCAATGAATACCCCGCCCGCCAGTGGCGAGGTATGCGGTTTTCGCATATTGGGATATCCCGAAGTTATTTTTCATCCTGATCCCATTGGTCAATACTGACGGTCAAGGAAAGCGGATGTCCGTCCCCCCAGGTAGGACCTGATCCCGAGTAAGCCCCTCCGGCATTGCCTCGGGGTCCTGAGCGGGAAGCCCCCTAGCGGCGTCCCGGTCCCTACCGACCTCTTCGGCATGACGGCCCCTAAAGCAACCAGACCTTTTTGCACCGCGACCCCGCCTTGTGGGCGTCGATGGCTTCGCCTTGCCAATAAATATGCCGCGACTCGGGTTATTCTTCGTCCTCCTCCTCGCCTCGGTGCTGGTCAAGGCCCAGGGTGGCGGGGTGGACGTGACCCTGGCGGATTCCAGTCTGCTGACGGTCAAGCCCCGCGAGGTGGTTACGCGCGTCTTGCAGGTGACCAACCGCACCGGGGCCACCGGTACCTTCGAGGGGCGCTTGCTGCTGCCCAAGGACTGGCGCGCCATCACCCCGGAATTCCCCTTCCAGTTGGCCGCCGGCGCCACCGTCATGCGCCTGGTGAGCTTCTTCGCCCCGGAGAATACCGCCGCCGGCGACTACCGGGTGAGCTACCAGATCGCCAACCGGGCGAATCCGGCGGGGGTGGCGGGCGGCGCCACATTGCTGGTGCGGGTCCTGCCGGTCTTCAAGCTGCAAGTGGATGTCCTGGATCTGCCCAGCATCGCCATCGCGGGCGAGGCCTATCCGGCGACCTTTCAGATCAGCAACTACAGCAACGCCACCCTGACGGTCGGGTATGGGGCCGAGAGCAGCCGTGGGTCCAAGATCAAACCCGCCGCCGGCACCCTGACCCTGGCCCCGGGGGAGTCCCAGCCGGTAGCCCTGGAGATACGTCCTCCGGCCCTGACCGAGGCCAGCCGGGACGAGATCAGCCTTAGCGCCCGGGCCACGGAGCAGGGTCTCAGCGAAACGGCCAAGCGTTCGGTGGAGATCCTGCCCCGGGTTAGCGGCAAGGAGGACGATTATCATCACCTCAGAACCCTGTTCACCCGCCGTATCGGGCTCAACTACGGGACCCGCATCAGCAATTCCGGGGGCGGGGCGGCCCAGGAAGGCGATGACCCCAAATTGGGCGGGGGCGTGCAGTTCGAGTGGTCCGGTAGCGGCGCGGTGGATGGCAGCGGCAAGCGCTTCATCAACTTCCTGTTTCGGGGTCCGGACCTGGACGAGGCCACCCTCTTTGGCCAGTCGTCCTGGTTCATGGTGGACTATCGCGGCGACGAGTTCGATGTGGGCCTGGGCAATCTGAGCTTTGCCCTGTCCCCCCTGACCGAGATGGGGGCCGGCGGTATCGGCGCCCGGCTGGGCTGGCATGATGACCAATGGCGGGTGCAGGCCTGGCATGCCCGGGAATGGAATTCCTACCAGGGCGCCACACCCGACCAGAATGGCTACGAGACGGCGCTGTCCGTCAGCCATGCCCTAAGCAAGGATTGGTGGCTGGAGGCCAACCTGCTGGATGTCTTCGATGACGACGACGGCCACAACCAGGTCCTGAGCCTGCGCCAGAAGGCCAAGTTGCCCCTGGACCTGAATCTGGATCTGGAAATCGCTGGCAGCCGCGGGGACCTGGGCAATGGCGCGGCCTACTGGCTGGACCTGGTGAAGATGGGCGCCCCCTGGCGGCTGCGGCTGAACCTGCTCTATGCCGATCCCAACTTTGCCGGCGAGTATCAGGACCAGACCCGCGCCCGTCTGGACCTGGGTTACGCGCCCAAGGACCAGCCCTGGTCGCTCACGGCCTACTATCACTACAACCTCTATAACCAGGACCAGAAGCGCTACCTCTATAACTACGAGGACCGTTACCAGTACTTCAATCAGGAGCGGCTGGTGATCGATCCGGCCCGGGATGAGCAAAAGGCCGGGGTGGGCTTTAACTGGCGCGCGGAGGATGGCAGCCGCTACCTGGCGGAATTGCGCTATGGCGAATGCCGGAATACCAGCGCTTCCCTGACGAGTTTCGATGACGTGACCCATTCCCTGCGGCTGGGCTACGCCAAGACCTTCAAGGAACAGAATCTGAGCCTGGATACCAGCATCGAGGCGGGCTTTCGCTACGATCATGTCACCGGCGAGCGGGTGTTCGCCCAGGGCTATCGGGGCTCCCTCTTCTGGCGGCCCTCCAAGCGTCTGACCCTGGGGGCCTACCTGAACGATAGCATCGACCCCTGCGCGAATTATGACGATGGCGATTTGCCAACCCTGGGATTGAGCGCAGGTCTCCAGATCGACGAAAAGTCCAATCTCAATTTGGACTTGCAGGCCCAGGAATCCGGTGACCAGAGCCAGGTCATCGCCAATGCCCAGTACAACTATCGGCTGGACAACGGCAACACCATCGGCGTCCAGGCGCAGTACGCGAGTGGGGTCAACGAGGACGCCAACCTGATGCTCACCTACACCGTGCCCTTCAGCATGCCCACGGTGCGCCGCAAGGACGTGGCGACGGTTCGCGGCCAGGTGCTGGATCAGGAGAGCGGCAAGGGGCTGCCGGATGTGGTGGTAAGGATGGACCGGCTGGTGGCCATCACGGATGCGCGGGGCAATTTTTCCTTCCCCTCCGTCAAGCGCCAGATTTATGAATTGACGGTGGAGAGCGGACGCTTGCCGGTGGGCATGATCCCAGCGCAGCCCCTGCCGATGGAGGTCAATCTCCTGGCCGATGACGAGGTGCCCCTGAAGTTGGCCTTCATCCGCGGGGCGACCATCGGCGGCATCGTCCAACTTTACGAGCCGGAGGCAAGCCTGCTGCCGACGCAGACTTTCGTCCAGCTTGGCCAGGGCGACCAGCAGGGCCAGACGCCCAAGCCGGCAAAGATCGAACTCAAGCCCAGCCGCGGCCTGAGCGGGGTCCTGGTGGAAGTACGCAGCGGCGATCAGGTTTATCGGCGCTTAACCAACGGCAGCGGTGAGTTCCGGTTCGCTGGCCTCAAGCCCGGGGTCTGGACGGTCAAGGTCGATCCAGCGGGCCTGCCGGAAAACGCCACCATCGAGGAGACCAGCTTTACCGTTGACGCCAAACCCAGCGCGGAAGAGACGCGGGAATTCAAGGTGGAGCAGAAGATTCGCAGCATGCGCATGCTGGCGCCGCTCAAGGTGGTGGGGTGATGAGTCAAGCCCCGCGAGCTTTGGCCAGCCGTTCCTCGATGCGCCGGGCGGCCTCCTGGATCAGGTCGGTCCATTCGTCGCGACGCCGCTCGCGCGGGGCGGAGATGGATAGGCCGGCCAGGGGGTTGCCCGCCGGGTCTTGGATGAGGACGCCGATGCAGCCGACGCCGATCTCCGCCTCCTCGTTGTCGAAGGCGTAGCCCGCCGCCAATGCCTGGCTGGCCTGGCGCCAGAGGTCCCCGACCCGGGTCAGGGTGTGCTCGGTGTAGGCTGGCAGTCCGGTGCGGGCGGCATAGTCCCGCACCCCCGCCTCACCACCGCTGGCCAGCAGCAGTTTGCCCACCGCCGTGACGTGCAGGGGGGCGCGGCTGCCGATCACCTGTTCCACCCGCATCATGCGGTGGGGCGTCGCCCGCTCCACGTAGATCACCTCGTCGCCCTCCCGCAGGGTCAAATTAATGGTCTCCTCCACCTGATCTCGGAGCCATTCCATCACCGGCCGTGCCAGGTCGCGGATGTCCGTCTCGCCATGGCGCAGGGCCGCCCAGGCGGTGAGCTGGGCACCGAAGCCATATAGACCCCCGTCGCCACGCTCGATAAGGCCGTTTTCCGCCGCCGAGGCCAGGATGCGGAAGGCGGTGGAGGGATGCAGGCCGGTCTCCGCCGCCAGCACCTTGAGGCTGGCTCCGCCGCCGTTACGGGCGAGGGCCTCCAGCAGCGCCACCAGGCGGTCGATGACCTGGATGCCGCTGGCGCTGGCCGACCCCTCCTGAGTTTTGCCACTGGCTCTGATCCTGGGCTTTTCGGTCTTGCCGCCGTTGCTTGTCCCCTGGCGGTCGTTGTAACTGTCCTGGTTCTGGGAACTGGCCGCACTGGCGGGAGCGAACTGACTGACGGTTGGGCGGGGATTATCGGTTGGCATCATCAAGATTTCGTAATGTGAAAATAATTCCGTATTGCGAAATGATAACAGTCGGTGTAAGGTTCACTCAACCTGATTTGGCTGGCCAAGTCCCCACTGCGCCCACCCCGTTCGATTCTTTCAGTAGCTTTCCCCGAGGAGTCCGCCATGAATGCCACCGCCACCACTCTGCCCCAGGACGCCCCCGCCTTCTGCCAGGGCATGCAGTATTTTGGCGCACCCTGGCCCGATTTTGATCGTCACGCCGCCGACCCGGCGGTGAGCGCCGACAGCGGTCGCATCGCCCAGGCCGACGAGACGGCCGCCTACCAGACCCTGCTCATGGCCGACGCCCTGCGTTACGTCACCCTCCAGACCTGCGGTTCCAAGGGCTCCGGCCACCCCGGCGGCTTCGCCTCCAGCGCCGAGGCCTACGCCGCCCTGGTGATGCTGGGCCACACCAACATCGTCACCGAGGTGGGCCACCACGCGCCGGGTTTCTACAGCGCCATGTTCCTGGACACCTCCCTG
>JAGVUH010000308.1 GCA_019136395.1 Gammaproteobacteria bacterium | reverse complement strand
GAGGCGACCGGCGCGCTGGAGCCCGTCGCCGTCCTCGTCGGCGCTGCGCACCTGGTAGGCGCGCAGGCCCTGGGCCGCCGCCAGGGCGCGGGCCAGCTCGGTCTTGCCGGTGCCAGGGGGGCCATAGAGCAGGGCATTGACGCCCACGGCGCGGGTGGCGACGGCGGCGGCCAGGGTCTCCCCGGCCAGGCGCGCCGCGGTCTCCAGGTGGGGGAAGGCGGTCAGGGGCCAGGCGGCCGGGGGCGCGGGCTCGATGAGCAGGGCCAGCAGGGCGGCGTCATCCGTCGGCGCCGCCTCCAGCACCTCCCGGAGCAGGGGGCTGGGGCGCAGGAAGTCCTGCATGCCGCAGGTCTGGGGTGCGAATTCCACCAGGCCCAGCCGACGCAGGGGGGCCTCCTGGGCCAGGACCTGGCGCAGCGCGGCCTCGGGCAGATCCAGCACGGCCGCCAGACGCGGGAAGTGGCGGCGGCTGCTATTGAAGCCGTCGATCCGGCGCAGCAACTCGCCCAGGCTGGGGGTGGCGACGAACTCGTCGAGAAAATCGAGGACGCTCAGGGTGGGCCCATCCAGGTGCAGACTGGCGCCCAGCAGGGCCACGGTCGGCGAGGCCGGCACCCGTTCGGGGTTGGCCTCGTCCAGCCGGGCCAGTGTCAGCGGGTCGCCGCGCCGGAACAGCCAGCGCAGCCGCTGGGTCATATAGACGGCGGGCATCACTTCCATCACCAAGGGGTTATGCTCCGCTTCGATGGCCATGATTTCCTCTTCCTGGAGGGCATAGCCCAGGGCGAGCATGACCTGATCGTCGCTCGTCGTCAGGGGGGCGTCGGCCGGGGGGGCGTAGTCAGACAGATCACCGGTATCCGGCACCTCAACGGCGTAGTCAGACAGACCACAGGTATCCAGCACCTCACCGGCGTCATCGTCCTGATTCACCATGTCCGCCACCCCCCGGGGTGGTCGGAGATAGTCGATCAGGTGGCGCGGCTCGAACAGGGGTTGGAGCATGCCCCACAGCAGGCCCAGACGGTTGGAGTCGAGCCGACCCGCGATCGGGTCCCGCGGCAGGCTCAGCAGGCGCAGGGCATAACCGGCGCTTCGGCGTTGCTGGGGGGAGAGCATGCTCAGGTCACGGCGCCAGCAGTCACGGATTTCGGTCATGGTCAGGCCTCCTGGGTCCAGGTTGGGAAGAAATAGGAGACCGGGGTGGCCTGGGTCTGTCGCGCCCGTGGGCGGCCGCACCACCGTGGAGGCTTCATTGCTGCCTGGGGACGATGAAACCATGGTGATGCGTCAGGGGATGTCGGATAGTGGCTGGCGGCGGAAGGTCCTGGGCTGGGCGCCACTGGCCGTAGAAATCCCTCAGCAGGCCGCGGGCCATATCTCTCCGGGAGGCTGGAGTACACCAGACGCGGAATCAGGGACCGCCGCGATGGCCGAGCGGCAGACCAAACAGCGAGATTAAGAACTGCAGAAAATCGGGGCGTAACAGCCCCGCCCTGTTCTGCGGGCCAGCCGCATGCGCAGCGCCGCGCGTGACTGCACCAGCCGCGCTTCACTCAGTCTGCGCGCCCCGATGGGTTCGGCCGGCTCAGTCCGTCGCCCTACCCTATGCGGTCTCAGGGTTGGGGGGTTGACGTGCAGTCAGGTCGGCGTGGGTTCGGCACTCTGTCCTAGGCGGCCAGCGCCACGACCGGTTTCACATGCCGGCCTAGACCCAGCACTGCTCCGCCACCGCCCTGCTCCCCAGCCGATCCTGTCGCGCCCGCACCCGGATCATCTCCCGCGCCCGGAAAAAGCGTGCCTGGAGCTTGGCCGGGGCCTCCTTGCGGGTGCCTTCAGGGCTGGCGTGGCACCCGACGGTCATGGCCGTCCGGCCGACTCCCAGGGCCCCACAGAGGGGCCAGGTCTGGGTCAGGTCGGTCCGCAGGGCGGCCAGACCGGCAAGCCGGTGGAACCTTGCAGAAACACGATTCCGATCAGGACCTTGATCATGCTGGAAAGATGCAGGGTCAACATGGGATAGCGGTCTCGGCAGACGCCCTCACCCTCGCGGAAGAGGGCCGGAAGTCAGCCTCCCCCTCGCACCATCCGCCCTCCCCCGCCCATACCCGGCTCACCCGGCCAGGATCTCGTCCAGGGTCCGGGCGGTGAGTACCCGCCCGGACCAGCGCAGCCGGGTGGCGGCATCGGCGGCGGCGATACGCTGACGAACCAGCGGGTCCAGTGGACCCAATGTGCGCTGAATCAGGTGCAGCAGCAGGGTGGCCTCACCCTCCTGGCGCCCCGCCTCGCGCACGGCGCTGAGGCGGTCATCGTCGCGGCGTTACAGGAGATGACGCAGCATCCCCTCGTGGGCGGTCTCCCGGTCGAAGAGGGCGGGTACCGGGACCGGGTTACGTAGAATGCTGGGGGCTTCCAGCACCTCGCCGGCAGTGAAGAGGCGCATCGGCCCGTCGGGCCGGTGGACCTCGACACGCTGGGGCCCCCTGAGCCGCACCACCCAGACAAAGCGGGTGCCTGCCTCCAGCAACTCAGCGATCTTAAGGCGCAGGTCGGCCTCGTCCTGGCCCTGACCGGCATATGCCACCGCCAGGGGCGGGGCGATGGTGAGCCAGCTGGTGACGCTGAGGCTGGCGTCCGTCGGAGCGGCGACGGCGACATCCGGGGCGCACAGGGTGCCAGGCTCGGAGCTGAAGCCGGCGTCCACCCCGGCCCAGGCGACCTCGGGATCCGTGTCGATGACCGTGGCGCCGGCGATATTGGGGGCGGCCCGCTCGCGGCGCGCCGGGGCGCGGTAAATGGGATGGCCGTGGGAGAGTTCGTAGCGGTCCCCGTCGCGTAGCTGGTCGGCACGGAAGGGACCGGACTCGGGGCTAGGGCGGGGATGGGCCATGCGGGTCTTCAGGGTGAGGATCGTTACAGGTGATAGTAAAGCAGCGCTTCAGGTCGCCAAGGGCGATAGGAGGCCACATCGCCAGGAATCGGCACCTGGCGCCCTGCCGGGTGCCTGGCGTCGCACTTCTCCCCATGGTCCTCTCCCTCAGCTCCGCACAGCCGGCAGTCTGCCAGGAAAATAACCACGGAACCCTGTCATCGCCCGGCGTCGGAACCGGGTGGGCCGGGGTTTGCGCCGAGCACCGGACATGGCATGCAGCATCCACCTGCCATTGGCCCGTGCGGCAGGAACCCGGGCCAACCGCGGGTGGCGGCTGACCGCCGTCCGCGTCAGGGTTCCCTGATATGGGGCCACCGCTGAGGGAACCGCACCGACGTGACATAGCCCCGACAGCATTTGTCGCAAGCCCCTGCTGCAATGGTGTCATCCCGGGGTCTCCGGGCAACGGACCCGGCGACCGGTCTGGCCCGCCCTGGCACTCACTCCTTCGACCCGGCACCCGAGGACCCGGCATGACTGATCCAACTTCTTCCCCACCGGGCGTGGACACCCCCGTCACAGTGGCGATGAACCGCCCCGGGCTTGCGGACCTGCGGCGCGATCTGCCCCTGCTGCTCGCCCTCCTCGCCCGGGCCGAAGCGCCACTGGACGCGGAAGCCCTGGCCCTGCTCCTGGCCGCTGTCCCCGCGGACGCACCGCGCTATCGCGACCGGGTACAGCATGCCGTCCACGCCGTCCAGGCCCTGCTGCGCAACCGCCCCACCCCGGACGGTGCCGCCGGCCTGACGCTCAATCAGCAGCGTTTGCGCGACTATCTGGGCGGACGCCTGGGGAGCGGCGACCAGCCGGCCATCCCCCTCGCCCCGGTGCTGGCGGGGACGTTGCGCGAGGCCGAGGCCCGGCTCTGCCGTCTGGCCGCGGCCTGGCGAACGCTGCCACCCGGCGGGCTGCGTCTTCTCCTGTTTCGCTGGGGCGTGCGCTATGCCCGGCGCTGGCAGGGCGCCGCGGGCATGGAGGCCGCCCGGCAGCGCCTCACCGACTTCGCCTTTCTGCAAGCCTTCACGGCGGAACTGCCGGGCAGCGCCATCCACGATCTGGTGGCCGATTATGAGACCCTCCTCGCCCGCCTGCCCGCGGGAGCGGAGCACGAGGAATTCCGGCTGTGGGAGGCCTTCTTCCGCGAGCGCGAGCATATCCTGCGTCGAGGCGGTGAACGCTGGCCAGCCTGCCGGATTCTGCTGCAACTGGCGGTTGAGCATGCGGACTACAGTCCGGTGACGCGGGCGGCCGAGGCGTGGTTGGCGGCCGGTCACTGCCATTGGGTGTGGTTGCGCAATCCGCAACGGGTGGCGGGGGTGGTGCCTGATCCCTGTTTGCGCGTCTTGGAGGGGCATGCCAACGGGGTCCATGGCGCCTTGGTGCTGGCTGACGGATCCTCTCCTGGTCGAGGGACAACACCCTGCGCTTGTGGGACAGGTCGAGCGGCGCCACGCTCGCCATCCTTGGCGAGCATACCAACGAAGTCAACGGGGCACTGGCGATGGCCGACGGGCGGCTCCTCTCGTGGTCCACGGACGACAGCCTGCACTTGCGGGACGGAAGGAGCGGTGTTTCGACCACCATCCTTGCCGGACACACCCATTGGGTCGCCGGCGCGCTGGAACTGGCGGACGTGCGCCTCCGCTCTTGGTCCTGGGACCACACGCTGCGCCTGTGGGACGCACAGAGCGGCGCCCCGCTCGCCATCCTTGCAGGGCATACCGCCGGGGTTTCAGGCGTGCTGGACCTGCGCGACAGACGGGTCCTCTCCTGGTCCAGGGACAACCCCGTACGCTTATGGGATGCGCACAGCGGTCAACCACTCGGCGCACCGCTGCGACCTGCGGATCTCCCCTGGGAGGCCCCTGAGCTGCTGCACCAGTGGCGCCGCGCCTGCATGCCACGCAAGGTCTCCGGCCAAGCGCTCGCCTGGGCGGATGGATGGCAAAACAGCGGGGGTGGCTGCCACCCGGGCCCGGACCGCCCCGGCATGCTGGCACAGGCCTGCTGCCGTCAAAAGTCACGCCCTCGTGCCGCATGGTGTCCTGGTCGTCTCGCTTGACAGCGGCCGCGTCTGCTGCCTGCAACTCTACCGCGGAGCACGGCGCATCACGCTGGAGGACTATGAGCACGGGGCTGACGAACTGATGGGTCGGGCTGGTGCAGCTTGACCCGGTACCCAGGGACGGACGCGGCAGCAAATGGCCCGCACCCTGGATGGCGCTCGATCCCCGGGGGATCCTGGAGCTCATTTGAAGGCGTTCATTGCCTCCATCGATGCCGGTCTCAACAAGTGTCGTCAGATTTTTCACCTTAATAGCAAAGGAGTAGGTCCAGCAGCAGCAATGCAGAATCTGTATAGCACTATAAGTACGATATTTATCTTGTTCCCTGTCAGTGATCACGAGGAGTGAATAATGTCCGAGTCGAAATCCTTTGATCCATCGTTGCTTGTCGAGTTGGCGAAGGTGCAGTTACCGGAGAAAACGTGGCTGCCTGCCGCCCTCGCGGAATGCACGAAAGTGTTTCTGGATGATGATGCGTGCATCTATTTTGTCAACAATACCCGTCCGAACCAGCCCGGATCGGTATGGCAGTTTAAGACGAACCTGATTCTTAAGCACCCAACCGAAGGGTATCTTGTTCTCGACATTCTCGATGGAAACAGAGTCGGCGGTATCGAATACCTGGCGAGGCTGTAGGGACAGGCAGGGCTTGATGGCTCCAGAAGGAGCCATCGGCCTGGCCGCTGTACGCAACCAGCGGTCGCCTGGACTGGCATATCTGATAACGGCTGCCCATCGCGGCGAGGTACTTATGTCCACATTTGAAACGCACTGCCAGGAATCCATCGACCGCTTCGGACAGCCCTTTGCAGAAGTCCACCGCTGGCTCGATGCGTTCAGCGGCACTGAGCCGTACCGGATGCGGCACCGTCGCGTCAGGCACCATGAGGCAGGAATCAGGGAGGTCGTCAGGCTGTTCGGTACCGAAGCCGGCTCCGTCGCGCGCCACCACATCATCTCCGACCTCAAGGAAGAGGGCTGGACGGAGCAAGACCCGTTTCCGCGCAACGAAGCGGATTATGTCGGGATGGGACTTTATTAGTCTCAAGTTTTGGAGTTTTGAGCGACCAACGAGGCCCAACGCCACCCCGGTAAGGTATAAGTGAGTATATTAGTTACCACGAATATGCCAGCATATTAGTATTCCGTAGATTACTAATTCACTCTGCTCGTCACCCCGGCGCAAGGCGGTTTTTTTATCAAAAATCAGATGGTTAAAGTGAATAGGCGCTCGATTCGCGGTATAATCAAAGTTGGATAAGACGATGATTAACCAACGAAAAGAGCACCTATTCGATGACTATCCTACGCACCTTGGCCGCGGCCTTTCAAGGGCTGTTTCCGTCCACCCGCGCGGGGCAGGAGCGGTGGCGTTGG
>JAGVUH010000367.1 GCA_019136395.1 Gammaproteobacteria bacterium | reverse complement strand
AAGGCCGGTAATCCAACATGACCAGCTTTCCGCTGGCTTATCTCCCAGTCCGTATTTTATAACTGAAGTTTTGCACTTTTGGAGGGGATTCTGCGGCTAGGAGGGGGGAGTTTTCGATGGGTTTGCCACCTTAGGCGCAAACGCCAACGAAATATTTTGGCCCCAAGTCTCTGCCAGGGTAGACCTTTTCAAGACCGCTAAACTTCAGTTTTATAAGTCCCCCCCTCTTTAACTTACCAGGTTAAAACTGTGGTTTTTGGGTTTGTGTCCTGCGAAGTAATGTCCGGTGTGAGGTAATTTGGCGTTGAAACCAAATCTCCTTGCCAGCGAGTATCCCTGGCCCAGGGCCTTGTCTCAGCCAAATGACCAGCTAATTCCCTTAAAGTAATTGAGCCGTGAAAATGCGGAAGATGCGAAACTGGTTTGGTAACCCTGTCTTGCTCTTGGCCAGCCTTTGCGGTTTGGCGGCCTGCGAAGGAGTTTCCAATGTCGAACGGGTTCTGGAATTGCATGGCCAACGTCTCGCCTTCGATGGGGACGTATTCGATATCCTCGCCGACGATATCAGCGGCAATGGCTTGGCCGATCTAATTTTTACATCTCACGAAGAGAGCTTCAGTCAAATATTCCCGCAACGAAGGGCGAGGAATTTTGAGCCTGGGGCGAGAATTGACGCGGTGGGATTTCATCCTGGCAATTTCATCCGGCTGGCGGATCAAGCCGATGATAAGCATCGTTATCTCATGAGCGCGGAAGGTCTCAATCAACTCCAAGTTTACGGCGGAACCAAAGATACCGGGTTGGAACTCGACCTCGCATTTGGTGCCCCGGCCCCAAGGTACTCGACCACCTTTTCCTGGCCCACAGGTCAGGGGTTAGCTACTGCTCCCTTCATCCCAGGCTTGCTGCTGATAATGGAGGGGTTCAATCCCCTGGCAAGGACAGTAGCCTATTCCCACACGATAACCCTGCCCTCTAATTTGTCCAGTCTTGGGCCAATCATAGCCGCGGATGTCGATGGCGATGAGATCGACGAACTTATCCTCGCCGACAGCGCCATGTACACCGTATGGAGGGTGCGCCACCCACAGCAGGGTGAGACCCCGGCCGTCGAGCGCCTGTGGCAATCTCCCAATAAAATTATGTTCGATCAAGTGCGGGTGTCGGATGTCGATCAGGACGGGGATTTAGATATTCTGGTACCCCAGTCTTCCTTTTCGACCCGTCACTTAAAAGGAGAAAAATCACCTGACCAGCGGGGGGCGTACATCCAGATCCTCGATAACGATGGTAAGGGGGTTTTTACCGAAGGACCGGCTATCCAATATACTACGGTGGAACCCTCCGGCCGTCCGGCGCAGGTTATCGCCGATCTCGCTTATGGCAAGGATAGGGATGGTGCGGGCTATTTGCTGGTCGCTACGGGTAACGGCGTGGCTTTGATTCGGCTGCCGGGCGGCGGGAAGGTGGAGTCGGCACCCGAGTCGCGTTTCATCCCCGCCGGGCGTTCTGGTGCTGCCGCGATGGTGCGGCTTGTTGACTTGGATCGGGATGGCTCGCTTGACGCTGTCATCGGTCATGGCGGTTCAGCAAGGGGTGCGCTCATCCTCTTCGGGCCGCTATGGCAGACCTTTGAGGCCTTGGTTGCCGCTGGATCAAGCGTCTTACCGGAAGCGGTTGGGCCACGCCCTACCTCATCTGGTAGTTAGCATTCTGCAGACTCCAAGATGAATTCCCCTCTTAGACCCTTTAAGTTGACCCGAATGAATATGCAAATGGTAAAGAAACTGTTGCGCGGGTTTACTTGGACCTGCCTGTTTTTTTCGATCGGTTCCACCGCCTGGGGCGGGGAGCCTGCCGCACCCAAGGGACAAGCCAATGTAGCACCAGTGCCCGTCGTTATGCTGCGCGTGGGTACGCGGGAGTTGATGGTTCGTGATTACATGGAATTTCTGGGCAGAAACCCTACCCTGGTCGAGCAGGCGGCAAATACTATCGAGGGTAAGAAGCAAGCCTTGCGCCTAATGGTTGAGGAAGAACTACTTCGGCAGGCAATGCGAGAGGCCGGCCTAATATCCGCTACGCCGACCCCCGAGGAAGAGACCGCTGGGCTCAAGGAACTCGCCAAAATGAAATTCCCCCTGCCAATGGCGCCGGGGGAGCAGGCGGTTCGGGACTTTTACGATAAGAATCAATCAGAATTCAATATGCCGAAAAACATTCGGCTGAGCCAGATACATTTTCGGGTTCCACCGTCCGCAACCGTGGAGGAAAGGGCGGCCGTACGCGCCCGTGCGGAGAAGGCGCTTGAGCGCATTCAAGCTGGTGAACCCTTTGCCAAGGTCGCGGATGAGTTGACCGAAAATCCCCGAGGAAAAGGCCATGGGGGCGATGTGGGTCTGGTGTGGATGGACGACGAGTGGCTTGTAAAGGCCCTGGATGGCATACAAGTCGGACAGCATACGGGTGTGGTGGAGGCCCCTCACAAGTTCGATATCTTACTGCTTACCGAGGTGAATGAGGCCCAAATTACCCCCTTTGATGAGGTCAAGCAGTCAATCTCGCGGCATCTCAGGGTTACCGAGCAGGCCCAGTTGCGACAGGCCTACCTGCGAAGCCTGCGCGAGCAATTACCCGTAGTGTTGGTCCTTGAGAATCTCAAGGAAGAGTTTCCCAATGGACTCTTCGAGTAAGGCCGAAGAAGGCAATCCATTTCCCATGGCAAGAAGCAATTTGGTCTGAGACTTATCCATGCTGGCCATTCAACAGAGGCGCGGCCCACGCCCAAGGGGGAGTCGTCCATTCCAGCCAATGCTAGCCAAGCCCAGCATTTGCCTTACCTGAGATAATTCCACTTTGCCCCGGCGTTGCGCCGTGGCGACCATCGCCGGTGCCATCGCGGTCTTACTACGGTAGTCCTGAGCGTCCTCCGGGATAGCCGCCGGCGCGCAGGGCGTTGTCCGGCCAGGCCAGGGGCAGATACAGTCGGGCGTCCACCTGCCTGGCCATCTCCACCCCCCCCACTAGGCCGCGAATACGCCCACCAGGCAGTTGTCTACCTCCACCAGCCGACCATGTCACTGCCAGGTGACCCCGGCCAAACGCTCACCCTTCTTGGCAAAGCCGCTTGCGTCGATCAGCAGCATTTTGGAGTCCACTTAACACCTTGTGGGCATGTCGCAGGGTTTGCTTTGTCATGCTGGCGATGGATACTTTGAGAGGGAATCGGATAGTATGGCTTCATGTAGCGGGCTTACACCCGGAGGCCAGTCGCGCCCGTCGCCGCGCCAGATAGCCTGCCAGCAAGGCCGAGGCAACGTAGAGCGCGCCCGCGACCAGGATGATCGTCGGTCCCGCGGGCAGGTCCGGTCCATAAGAGAGGGCCAGGCCCGCCAGGTTGACGGCGCTACCGACGACGGTGGCCAAGAGCATCATCAGCCCCAGGGAATGGACATAGTGCCCGGCGATGGCCGCGGGCAGGGTGAGCAGGGCCAGCACCAGGATCAGGCCAACCACCTGGATCAGCAGCACCACGGTCACCGCCACCATCACCAGCAGCAGCAGATAAAAGAAGGTGACGGGGATGCCGCGCAGACGGGCGAATTCCTCGTCGAAGGCTACGGCCAGGAATTGGCGGTGCCAGGCCAGGACCAGCAGCAGCAGGACGGCGTCCAGGGCGGCCATGAACCAAAGGCTCTCCGCCGGCACCAGCAGGATGTTGCCGAACAGATAACTCATGAGGTCGGTCTGGTAACCGGGGGTCTTGGCGATAAAGAGCAGTCCCACGGCCATGCCGATGGCCCAGAGGGCACCGATCAGGGTGTCCTCGTCCGCCCGCCAGCGCAGCCGCACCCAACCGATCAGCAGGGCCGCCACGACCGCCGCCACCAGGGCCCCCGCCAGTGGCGACTGGCCGAAATACAGGGCCGCCCCCATGCCGCCGAGTACCGAGTGGGCGATACCCCCGGCGATGAAGGCGATGCGCTTGACGACCACATAGGGGCCGATGAGCCCGCAGCCGATGCTGGACAGCAGGCCGGCGGCCAGGGCGGATTGAAGAAATCCCTGGGTGGCGAGGGCGGTCAGAAATTCTTGCATAGCGATTCAGTGACGATGGGCCACCATGCGCACCGACTCCCCGTACAGGTCGCGGATGACCTGGCCGTCGATGGCATCGGTGCGATGGCAGATCAGGGTGCGGTTGACGCAGGCGACGCGCCCCACGTAGCTGGAGATGAAGCCGATGTCATGGGAGACGACCAGGATGGTCAGGCGTGCGTTGAGCCGGCGCAGCAGGTCGAAGATGTCCCCCTCCAGACGCTGGTCGATGTTGGCCGTGGGTTCATCCAGAATCAGGATGCGCGGTTCCCCAGCCAGGGCGCGGGCCAGGAGGACGCGCTGCAGTTGCCCCCCGGACAGGCTGCCGATGCGCCGTTGGGCCAGGTCGGCGGCCTCCACCTCCTCTAGGGCCTGGCGGGCGGCGGCGCGGTCGGCCCGACCGTAGCCGCCGGGCCGGAGGGCGGCGAGCCAGCCGGGGAGAGGGTTGCGGAGGCCCGATGCGCCGGCGTGCTGCCGTCCGCGACCGCCGACGCGCGCCAGGAGCACGGCCTGTTCCACTGTGATGGGGAAATCGCGGGGAAAGCTGGGGTATTGGGGGACATAACCGATCAGGCGGCTGGCCGCGGCCGGCGGGTGGCCAAGAACGCGGATCCGGCCGGCCTGGGGCACCAACAGACCCAGGATGAGTTTCAGCAGCGTGCTCTTGCCGCCGGCATTGGGGCCGACGATGCCCAGAAACTCGCCGGCGCCCACCTCCAGGTTCACGCCCTCCAGGACTGGCGCCGCGCCATAGGCAAAATGCAGGTCCCAAACACGGATGACCGCGTCCGGGATTGGGATGGCCGTGGGTACGGCTGAGGTGGGCAATTCGGTTGGCGTCTCAAGCGGGGGCATGGCCGTCAGGGTCTCATGGAGATAAGGGCTTTCCCGCGGTGCGGTAGCACGAATGAAATTGCCATACGGCAGGGGGAGGGATATCAGGGGGACACGGACTTACCAGCGGCCGCTATCTGCCGTGCCACCTCGCGCAGGTTGGTCAGGTAGTCCGGGGCCAGGGGGTCGATGGGGATGAGCTGGCCGCCGATGGCCTCGGCGATCCGGGCCGCGAAGCGCGGGTCGGATTGGGGTTGGACGAAGACGACGCGGATGCCATCACGCCGGGCCTCATCGATCAGCGCGGCCAGGGCCCGGGGGCCCGGTTCCTTGCCGCCCCGCTCGATGGGCACCTGGATCAGGTCGTAATCCTGGGCAAAATAGCCCCAGGCTGGGTGGAAGACGAGAAATTTCCGGCTCGGCAGATCGGTCAGCAGGGCGCGGATTTCAGTGTCCAGGCTGGTCAGTTCGGCGGCAAAGGCCGCCTGATTACGGGCGAAATCCGCGGCGTGAGCGGGATCCAGTGCGGCCAGGGTATCGCGGATGTTGACCGACATGCGGGCCACCAGCCGCGGGCTGGTCCAGACGTGCGGGTCGCCGGCATCATGGATATGATCCGGATCGGGGATGGCGGTTGCCGTTGCCGCCACCGAAGCTGAACCTGTCTGGGAACCGGGCTGCGGTTCGGGTGCCTGGGCCGCTTCGTGATCGTGTTGTCCTTCCGTTTGCCCGATGCCAGCCTCATGCCCATGGTCTTGATCGTGCTCTTGCCCATGCCCGTGCCCATGGTCCTCGGCCGGCAGCAGGGCGATGCCCTCCCGGGCATCGAGGACCCGCATCCGGGGGTTGGCGGCCCGCAACCTGGCCATCCAGGCGGTCTCGAAAGGCATGCCCGTGCCAACGAAAAGGTCAGCCTGGGCCAGGGCCGCCACTTGGCGTGGCGTGGGTTCGAAGGTCTCCGGGCTTTGCCCGGGGCGGGTCAAGGAGGTGACGCGGACGTGCTCTCCACCCACCCGTTCCACGAAGGTCCGTTGCGGCAGGATACTGACGAACACCTCCAGGGGGGCCGCCAGTCCGGTCAGAGGCCAGAGCCAGGCCAGCCCCAGCGCGAGCAAGGTTCTGGTGACGTATTTAAGCTCAAGGATTTTAATCATTTGAAATTTTGTGCCGCAGGCCAAGGGCGGGCATGTTATCTCAGTCATAGCTGACAGGATGCAGAAAAATTCCCTGACGTTGGATATATCATGGCCAGCATGACCGAAATCACGCATCCATCGGGCCAGGCCATCCTGGGCGTGGGCTGCGCGGCCCTGGACATCGTCAACGAGGTGGCCGAGGATGCGGAGGTGCGCGCCATTGCCCAGTCCCGGCGCCTGGGCGGCAATGCCGCCAACACCCTGTCGGTCCTCAGTCAGTTGGGGCATGCCTGCGCCTGGTGCGGCACCATCGGCGACGACCCAGCCAGCGAGGAGATTCTGACCGGCCTGAGGGGGCAGGGTATCGATACCCGCCCGGCACGGCTGTTGTCCGGGGGGCGGGCGCCCCTCTCCTGCGTGACCCTGAGTCGCGCCACCGGCAGCCGGACCATCGTCCACTATCGGGACCTGCCGGAACTGGCCGCCGCGGACTTCGCCCGGGTGCCGCTGGCGGGCCTGACCTGGCTGCACTGTGAAGGTCGCCACCCGGCCGAGACCTTCCACCTGCTCCGCGATGCGGCGCGACGACGCCCGGATTTGCCCATCTCCCTGGAGATCGAGAAGCCCCGACCAGACATCGAGCGCCTCTTCACCGGCCCGCGGGTGCTGATCTTTGCCCGCGCCTATGCCCTGGCCCAGGGCTGTCGGGACCCGGCGGCCTTTCTCGCCGCCCAATGGCCCCGAACGACGGCGGAACGCTTGTTCCTGCCCTGGGGCGCGGCGGGGGCCTATGGCCAGGCTCGCCAGGGTCCGATCCACTTCGCCCCGGCCCAGGTACCCCCTGCGGTGGTCGATACCCTTGGCGCCGGGGATGTCTTTAATGGCGCCCTCATCGATGGCCTGCTGGCGGGTCTGGGGCTGGAAGCGCTGCTCGCCCGGGCCACGGCCCTGGCTGGCCTTAAATGCGGCCATCAGGGTCTGGCTGGGTTGGTGGCCAGCGCCCGGGCGGCGGGCTGGCGGTAAAGGTAGGCCAGTCCCGGGGCCAGGGAGATTTGCCGCGCCGTCCTTGCCTGACTGACTGTCATGAGGCGGCAAGCCATACACCTGATAATGAAAGACTTCACCGTGACTTTCACGCTAACTACCGCAAAGGGGCGGCGGATGGCCGTCCTTGTTCAGGGCGCCGGGTTCGGTTGGCGCACGTGAATGGCCTCGATGCCGGCGATCACCTCCTCCGACAATGCCAGGTCGACGCTGGCGAGGTCGGTATCCAGTTGTGCCAGGCTGGTGGCGCCGAGGATGTTGGACGTGACGAAGGGCCGGCTGGTGACCCAGGCCAGGGCCATTTGCGCCGGGTCCAGGCCATGGCGGCGGGCCAGGGCGACGTACTCGGCGGCGGCCCAGGCGGCCTGGGGGTTGGAGTAGCGCTGGAAGCGCTCGAAGAGGGTCAGACGGGCGCCAGCGGGTTGGGCCCCGTTGAGGT
>JAGVUH010000105.1 GCA_019136395.1 Gammaproteobacteria bacterium | reverse complement strand
CAGAAGCCCATGACCCGCTCGACGCCGGCCCGGTTGTACCAACTGCGGTCGAAGATCACGATCTCTCCCGCCGCCGGGAAGTGCGCCATGTAGCGCTGGGCGTACATCTGGGATTTCTCCCGCTCTGTGGGGGTGGGCAGGGCCACCACGCGGAAGACTCGCGGGCTGACGCGCTCGGTGATGGCCTTGATGGTGCCGCCCTTGCCCGCGCCGTCGCGGCCCTCGAAGACGACGATCACCTTGAGCCCCTGTTGCTTGACCCATTCCTGGAGCTTGACCAGCTCGACGTGCAGCTTGGCCAATTCGGTCTCGTAGTCCTTATGGCTCAACTTGCCGTTGGGCTCCTGCGGCTGGCCCTCCACGGCGACTTTGTCGACCAGGTTCCTTTCCTTGTCCTGGCCTGATTTGCGGTCTTTCTTGGATTTGCTCATATTCATCACCGTTGGCAACTTTATGATGAACCGCTGATCGATGCAGCGGTTCCGTGCGGGCCCTGGCTGGCCCAGTTTTTGTCGAGCGCATCAGGCGCTGGAAATCAAGCCGGCGCGAGCCGCGGCTCGCGGCAAGCGCGCTAGAGGGCTAAGGGGTCGCTACCACATAGACCACCGAGCTACCACTGTACTGCGGGCGGTAGTAAACGCCGCCGCACTGATGGTAGCTGATGCCATTGATGATGGCCGTGGTACAGCCACTCGGCAGGGTGGTGACGACGGTGCCCGCGGTGACCACCACCGTATCCGGCTGACTGGCCGAGGCGATGGCCGCACCCGTGATGCCACCGACGACCGCGCCGGCGACGAAGGCCCCGGCATTGTCCCAATCGTTGTGATAATCCCCGCCATAGTAATGATGGACATCAACGTCCCGATTGACGTTGACGTTGCGATTGACGTTCACGTCCTTATTGATGTTGACGTTGCGGTTGGCATTGACATTCTGAGTGGCATTGAGGTTGCGGCTTGCCCCCGTGGTTCGGCTAGCGCTGGCGCTCGTGCCGCGGCTGGCCCGTACCGAACTGGGGGCCGTGGCCTGGACCGATCTGGCACCGCGCGCGCCGCCCCCGTGATCCCCCCGGGCCCAGCCCTCCACCGGTGCCAAGACCAGCAACGCCAGGCCGCACATAACCAGACCTAAAAGGCCGACGAGCCGGCCATGACGCCCGCCCAGGGGCGAGCCAAAGTTAGACATCTTCATCATGGGTGGTCCTCATTGTGCCGTCAGTGCCGTGGCGTTGCTAATGTCGATCCTGGTCGCCCCCGGGGGTGGCGTGAAGCTGAACTCATCCGCCCCAAAGACCGGCTGCAGGTCCCAGTCCCGGTAGTAGGCGACGAACTGCGGGGCCTGTTCGGTCTCCCGCGCGGTGACCGCCATCTTGCAGGGCAGAGGCCGGGGTCCGGCCTCCACCCAGAGTTGCCAATCGACGGACCGGTTGCGGAAGGCCAGGTGATCGCACCGGACCCCATTGATCAGGGCCTGGCCGATATAAGTAGACTCCACTAGGTCCTCGGTCAGGACTTGGTAGGGATTGGCATACAGCAGGTCGGCACCGGGCGGAACCAGCCCCAGCCGCTCGATGGCGCGGTCGAGGAAGGCGTCGAGGGTGGCGGGGGCCGCGGCGGTCGCGTAAAGGCCATCGCTTCCCGCCAGGGTCAAGGTTTGACCGTCGAAAATGACCAGACGGTCCGAATTGATCCCCTTGCGCGCAACCCGCAGACGATCGGGGCGTTGGACCGTTACCACCGCGCTGCTGTCGGCCTGGATCTTCTGACCATTGTCCAGCACCAGGTCCAGGGTACGCAGGACATGGACCCGGAAGCGCGCCTGGCTGGCGAGGAAATCGCTCATCCCACGCAGGATGGCATCCGCCTTCGCGTCCACCAGCGGGACCACGGCGAGCGCGGGCTCCGCCGCGATCTGAGAGGAATCGGGAGCGGCCAAGGGCGCCACCGCCGGCGCCTGATCGGCCGGTGGCATGGCCTGATCGGCCGGGGGTATGGCCACCTGGACGGTGGCCTCGGGCGCTGCCGGGCCTGGGACGGCCGCTCCGGCCGTGCTCCAGACCGGCAGGCTGCCGCCAGCCAACAGCGCCAAGAGGGTGAAATATCTTCCGAGGGGCATCATTCAGGTCTCCTAGGGTGTTACTGGGGGCTTGCCGAATCTGATCAAGTAGCAAGCAGTCCCCAACGTTGATCAGTGTAGAGAGAAAGCGTAATTCATCCCGGCCGACATCCGCGGCAGAATCTTGCGGAGGATGCCGACAGGGTGAAAGTGCGCGGGGTAAATGGCGGCCTGGCCAAGGAGCACACCCGGCGGTAACCGGCTTTCGAGACAGTCTCCGCTGCGGTCATAGCAACGCCCCCGCCAGCAGGTTCAACAGCTCCATCACGGGCATCACCAGGAAGATGAGGGGGAGGCCAGGTAGGGAGGCGACGATCGCGATCTGCAGGATCTGCTGCTGGCTGAAGGGGAAGATCTTCATGTCGCGGATGAAGCCAAAGCTGTTGCCCAGGTCGGCGAGGGATTGGATGTCGCCGCTGCCCAGCAGGGGTTCATCGTCCGGGGCTGGCCCGACCACCCACTTCTGGTGAAAGGCGCGGTTATAGTCGTTGGCCAGAAGGCTGTATTCCCGCATCCCCTGCCGCCGAGCCCTGGCGAGTTTGGGGGTAAAGATGAGCAGGGGGCCGAGGATGAGGAGCACCATCACCACCAGGTAGACCAGGAACAGGAGCTTGAAGGACTCGATGGGTGCGCCCCCGAAATAGATCTGGAAGGCCAGGTTGGCGCTGAGGACGCAACTAAAGGCGAAGGGGAAGATGCCCAGGGAAAGGTGGGCACCGCCGAGAAATCCCAGGCCGGCGGCGCGATCCGGGTGGGTGGGGATCAGCCTGAGGTCCAACCGGGACAACTCGAAGAGGAACAGGCTCCAGATGATCAGGCGCCAGAGCCAGCGGGACACGAAGAACTGCAGGAGGGGCACGGCGATCAGGTAGTACCACAAACCCGCCAGTGAGAGTCCCAGCAGGCTCTCCGGCCCCCCCGACCGCCAGGTAAGGGCCGGCCCCGTCGCGGTCCAGCTTTCGATGGCGAGGAACCAGGCACCGAGAAAGGCGAGACCGACCATCACCACCTCGGGCAGGAGGGCCTCGCGCCGCTGGCGGATGCGCGCCACCGCCGCCGCGAAGGCGGGTAGATCATCCTCCCGAATGAAGTGGCCATCCAGGAATTGGCGCCCCGCCATCCGCAAGCGCGGACCGACGGTCACCTCGGAGAGGAAGAGCAGGGGGATGGCCAGGAAAAAGCGGGCGTAGGTCGCGAAATCAAACAGCAAGGACTCCTGCGGTGTCGGCCCCAGCGCACTGCCCTCGATAAGTGCCAGGATCAGCAGGGGCACCCAGGTGAGCAGCAGGAAGGCGACGAACCGGCGCAAGATGGATGGTGTGCCGGGCCGGATCAGCCCCAGCCGCTGCATGAGGCGGTAGGCGGGGCCTCCGAGCTGAAATTCCGGCTCGTTATCCAGATTCAGGACCTGGGTCATGGGCGATCATCCTCCAAGAAGGGGGCCAGGACCTACGGCCCCGCGAGGGCCGATCAACCCCTTCGCGGTGCCGGGCCCTGCGTTGGCCAGCGGTCATAATGAAATAAGCATAGTCGCCCGGCAGGATCCTGGGGCTAAGGAGAGGGGAGCCGCGGATTACTCAGATTCTGGCATCCGCACCAGGGGCGCGCTATCCAGGAGCTTGCGCGCCAGTTCGATCAATGGCCCCAGGTTCACCCGGTTGGTGAAGACGGCGAAGGTGAGCAGAGCGAGCAGATAGCGGGGGTCGCTGACCCAGGGCGGGAGGAAGCGTGGCGCCCGGCACAGACCCATGGCGTAGAGCTCGCATAGCGCGGGGATGTCGAGCAGATTGAGTTTGCCGCAGAACAGGAGGCGCAGACAGTCGGCCCGCCCGGCGGCAAAGGCTGCGTGTAGGAAGTAGTTCACCTGCAGCAGGCCCATGAGATAGACCAGATCCTTGCAGAAGGGGGCCCCACCCGTGATGACGCCACCCCGGAAGACCCGCCGGGTGTTCTCGAAGGCCTGATCGGGGTCGCCGGTCCGTTCCAGGAAAAAGGCATGGACCTGGAGAAAATCCGCCCCCTCGATGGCCATCTGGATCGCCAGTACCCGGTCCGCCAGCCGCCGCATGCGGTCCAGCTCGATCGCCCCGCTGATGACCTCGGCGAAGACCGCCAGCCCCTCCTGGGTGCGGGTGGTACCGGGATGGCCCGCGGCGAGCAGGGGCAGGTCGGTCTGGGCCTTGCCATTGAGGGAGGTCGCCACGTGGATGTAGGCCTCATGGTGCAGCAACTGGGTATAGTCACGGTCGGTGAAGCGGGCGCCGCGGCGGATACGGATCGCCGACGCCGTCGCCAGGGCATTGGCCGACAGGCGGTCCACCAGTTCCACCGCCGGGGCCTGCTCACCAAAGTGGGCCCGCACCGCCCGTTCCAGGTCCGCCGCCACCGCCTCGGCATCGTGCCAGGCCGGGGGGGCAATCGGGATCTGGACCTGATCCAGTTGGGCGATGGTGTCGAGGACGCTTTGCGCCAGCTCCAGGGGGGTGATGGCGGAATAGCGCAGGGGGGCGGAAGGTTCCCCATAGAGCTGCCGGCCGTAGTCGAAGAAGCTCGGCGTCCCGACGGCGGCCAGCATCCGCGCCGCCAGTTCGATGTCGTGGGCATGGCGCTCCAGCCACACATCGATGGTCGTCACCGGCACGATCTGGCGGCGCGCCTCCCGCACAACGGCGATGCTGGGCCCGGGGTCAAAGGCGGGGTAGCTGACTTCCGGTAGTTCCCGGCAGCCACCGGCCAGGAAGGCCGCCTTGACCTCCGGAGCCCAGTCGATGGTCCGCAGGATGCGGATGGGCTTGCAGGCCTGATGGAGGAGGCCCGTAACGGCGCGGATGCGGTCCTTCTCACGTTCGAGGGGGGTGGTCATGAGAACTTCCTGGATCGGCGTCGCCGATCCGTGTCAGTCGACGGAAACCTTCAGGGCTTGGGTTGCATCCGGGTGATCCTGGACCCCTGGATACCCAGGCCGGCCATGAGCCCCTTCTGCCCGAAGATAAAGGCATAGATGTCGTCCTTGGCGGTCGTGGTGGTCCTGGCCATCCCTTCGTCCATGACCACCACGCTGGGGCCGACGCCAACTGCCCAGCCATCGCTCCCGCGCGCGCCGAAACCTGGCCGGCGCGGTGGGACTATCAGCCAAGAGGCAATAAGCCTGCCAGGCAAGCGCTAGCGCCCCCAGATTCACCCTTCAAAAGGAACTCAACCGCTTAGTGGACCCGTTGCGGTAAGGGCCGCGACAATGCCAGAACGGTTCTCCGATATTTCGGAGTTTCCACGATGTCCGGAGCGGGCCGTCGTGGCCCCAACCCAACCTCCCGCAGGCCCAGCGTCGCACTGGCTGGCCCCGTGCTAACACCCTTGTTTGCCTGCTTTGCCGATGGTAGCGTTTTGCTCCATCCACCCATCCGACGGTCGAACATGTTTCCCCTGGATACGGCCATGACTCGATGAGCGCAACGCCAGACCCGCAAGATTTGCCAAGATGCGATAGCGAGGATTTCTCCTGTGCCGAGCGGCTGGCCTTCGAGCGTCTGCTCGGCGATCTGTCCGCCCAATTCGCCGATCTCCCCGCCGAGCGGGTGATTGATGAGATCGCCGGCGCACTGAGGCGGCTGATCGACTTCCTCGGCTTCGACCGCTGTAGCTTTGGCGAGCTGATGGGCCCGGAGGGTCCCTTCCAGGTCCTGTGCTCGGTGGCCCGCGATGGCTTTGAGGCAACGCCGCTCGGCCCGGCCCCATCCCTGCCCTGGTATTTTGGCGAGCTCAGGGCGGGCCGGACGGTCGTCCTGCCCAATATCCCGGCTAATTTGCCGCCACAAGCTAAGGTGGAGATTGAATATTGCGAGCGCATCGGTTTGCAGTCCAATCTGGGCATCCCGCTGCGGGTTGGCGGCCGGGTCATCGGCGTCATCACCTTCACCGCCTTCCAACGCACCCGAGCCTGGCCCGAGGATCTGATCATTCGGCTAAAGATCATCGGCGAGGTGTTGGCCCAGGCCCTGGTGCGCAGCCGTCGCGAGGCCGAGCTCGCCGCCGCGCTTGCCGAGATCACGCGCCTGAAGGAGCGTCTGGAGGCGGAGAACAATTACCTGCGCCATGCCGTCGGCCCCGGCGCCGGAAAGGGCCTGGCGAGTCGCTCCGCGGCCTTCACCCGGGTCCTGGAGGAGATCGCGCAAGTCGCCCCGACCGATGCCACCGTCCTGCTCCTCGGCGAGACCGGCACCGGCAAGGAGTTGCTGGCCGATGCCATCCATGACCTGAGCAACCGCCGGCAGCGGCCCATGGTCAA
>JAGVUH010000520.1 GCA_019136395.1 Gammaproteobacteria bacterium | reverse complement strand
GGATCCCCAGGGCATTCCCCTGATCGTCAATGATCGCCTTGACCTGGCCCTGGCCTGCGAGGCGGCCGGGGTGCATCTGGGCCAGGAGGATCTGCCCTGCGACCTCGCCCGCCGCTTGCTCGGGCCGGAGCGGTTGCTCGGAGTCTCGGTGAGCACCCCGGAAGAGGCGCGCCAGGCGGAGGCGGCGGGCGCGGATTATCTGGGCGTGAGCCCGATCTTCGTCACTCCGACCAAGCAGGATACCCCGGCGGCCACGGGGCTGGCCGGTCTGCGGGCGATTCGCGCCGTCACGGCGCTGCCCCTGGTCGCCATTGGTGGCCTCTCCGCGGCCAACGCCGCGGAAGTCATGGCGGCGGGGGCCGATGGTATCGCCGTGGTCAGTGCCCTGATGGCCGCGGCGGACCCGCGGGAGGCGGCGCGGGCATTGAGAAGCGCCATCGCGCTGCATCATTGCCGTTCCTGAAGCCGCTGGCTAACCTGGGATCAGGGCCTTGGCCAACGGCTTCAGCCGACAACCCCCCGAGTGCTGGCCCTGATCCTGGACAAGACAAAACGGCAGCATGAGCGGGCCGAGATGGCCGGACAGGGGAGCCAGCTGCCACGCGGCCAGAATGGCCAGGGTGGCCACTCCCGTTAGAGTTGACGGGGAATATAGACGTAGGTGGCGGGGACGTTGGCGCCGACGATGTCGAACCGCTGGGTGCCCCAATAGTTGCCGAGGTTGACGGTCTGACCGGCGGGATAGGTGCCGATCTTGACCTGGTTGCCGGTTACCTCGTAGCTGCCGCTGCCCGGCGGCATCTGCAAGCTGACCTGGCACGGTGAGGTGGCGCAGGTGCCCGTATCGCCGGGCTTGACGGTGATGCTGATGCTCCCCGAGGGGTCATTGGGGGAAGAGGCGCAACCGCCGACCAGGGCGAGGGCGGTCGCCAGGGCAAAGCCCATGACCGGTGTCAGGCCCCCTCGGGTGGGGGAAAAGGCGGCTTGCGCGCGGGCCAGGGAGGAATGCGACGGATCTTGGGACATGGGGTAATTCTCGGCGCCAGGTGAATGGTGCCCCCAAAGATAAGCGCATTCCGCCCGCGCGTCATCCGCGGCGGGGTTGGCGACCTGGGCCCTGGGTAACCGTCCAGTTCCCCTCTCCCCAGCCTTCCCCCGCCGGGGGGAGGGCGTAAGCGCGGTGGATTACCCCCGGGGCTTGATGGGTCCCCAACCGTTGGGAAGGGACATCATGGACCACCACCAGCTTATGGCCGGCATCCACATGAGCAGGTTCGAGGCCATGAGGGCGGAATACATGGCGCGGTTTCTGGTTTGGGTGTCAGTCACGACGGATACTCCTCAAACGGCCTGGGATACAACATTTCCGGACTGTCCAATGGGGACATCATGCCAAAATGCCCTCCCCGGCGTTCTGACATGTTCTGACCTTTCCGTCCCGCCTCCCCTGATGATCGCTGGTCGGTCGGCGGGCAAAAAAAAGCCCGGCGGGGAGCCGGGCCATGAAGTCTCAAGATGAGAGAGACAAGGAGGAGTTGGTCAGGGACCGAAAAACAGGAGGGCGGAGGGGGACCGCCATCCAGCCTGAGATACCGCGCCTGAGTCCCACCAGGGACTTTCAGCGAACGAGTGCATCATGCCAAAAAGCCTGATCCGGTGTTCTGACAAGTTCTGACATGAACGCTTGGCGCGACAGGGTTCCTGATTGCTTGAGATGGCCATGGCCCCGCATGCGCGGGCCGGGATTCAGCGCGGTGCTGGTCCTGGGCCTGCTGTGCCTGACTCTGCTGTCCCTGAGTCCAGTGTCCTTGAGTCAAGTTTCCCTGGCGACCGGGGAAGGGGAAGGGGCAGGGGCATACCCCCGGGACCCCGCCACGCCCGGCATCCTCATCGGCGACACCCGGCAAGGCATCGGACCCGTCAACCGGTTCGACTTGCTGGAGGACCCTGGCCTGAGTCTGGACCTGGATGCCGTCCTGGCCCTGCCGGACAGCCGCTGGCAAGCAAATCCCCACTCGGCTATCCAGGTCGGGTTCAGCACCTCCGCCTGGTGGGTGAGATTCAGCCTCACGAATCAGACCGGGCAAGACCAGCGCCGGGTGCTTCAGGTGGACTGGCCCTTGCTGGATTGGGTGGACCTATACCAGCTCCATGGCGCTGAGGTGGAGGGCAGTTGGCAGACCGGGGATCAGCGCCCCTTCGCCACCCGTCCCCTGGAGACCCGTGACTTTGCCTTCCCCTTGTACCTGCCGGCGGGCGAGACCCACCGGATCCTGCTCCGGCTGGCCCTGAGTGACGGCCTGTTCCGACCGATCGGGCTGCGGCTCTGGGAGGTCCGGGCCTTTCAGACCGCCAGTCAGTGGGGCAATATCCTGGGGGGTGCCTACTGTGGCGCCCTCCTGGCCTTGCTGCTCTATCACCTGCTGCTGTTCCTTTCCACCCGTCACCGTAATTTCTTTTTTTACGCTCTCTACCTGGCCCTGATGCTGACCTGGAATTTGGGCCTGCTCGGCTATGGCTATCAGTATCTGTGGCTGGATCAGTCCTGGTGGAACAACCAGTTCAACCTGCTGCTGTCCTGGCTGGCCAGTCTGGGCGCCACCCTCTTCGTCGTCCATTTCCTGGAGACCCGCCGTCGCGCCCCCTGGCTGCATTGGCTCATCCTGGGGCTGACGGCGGTCATGACCCTGCCGGTCCTGGTCAAGGTGGCCAGCTATTCCGGCTGGACCCCGCATTTGCCGTCGCTCTATGCCGGCTATCTGTTCACCAGTTGGGTTCTGGTCCTGGCGTACCTGGTCGGGGGCGTCCTGGCCGTCCGTCAGGGCTTCCACCCCGCGCGCTGGTTCGTCCTGGCCTGGTCCTTCCTGGTCCTGGGGGTGCTGGTCTATGGTCTGGGCTATCTCCCCGGTCTGATCCCGCCCAGCTTCTGGACCGCGAATAGCCTGAATATCGGCAGCACCCTGGAAATCATCCTGCTGGCCCTGGCGCTGGGCAGTCGCTTCAATCTGCTGCGGGACGAAAAGCTGGCGGCGGAACGCCGGACGGCGGAGTTGCGGGCCGCCCATGCCGCGACCCTGGAACATGAGGTGAACGAGCGCACTCGGGAATTGCGCGAGGCCATGGCGCAGGTCCAGGCCGCCCTGGAACAGGAGCGGCGGGTCCAGGCTGAGTTGCGTGAATTTCTCGCCACGGTCTCCCACGAGCTGCGCACGCCCCTGGCGGTCATCGACACCATCGCCCAGAACCTGGAGCTCGACGGGGAGCACGCCGATGAGGAGACCCGCGCCCGCTACCACCAGATTCAGCAGGTTACCGCCCGCATGGCGCACCTGCTGGACGGCTATCTGGACGAAGAGCGCTTCACCCTGCTGCGCCAGGGGGCGGAGCGGGTCCCCTGTGACCCGCGGCTGCTGCTGGAGGATGCCGCCGAGGCGGCGCGGGCCCTGGCCGAGGGCCATCCGTTGCGGGTGGAAGCCGAGGCCCTGCCCCGGGCCTTCCCCTGCGATCCGGAACTGACCCGCCTAGCCTTGCATAACCTGGCGGACAACGCGGTGAAGTACAGCCCGCCCGGGACCCGGGTGGTGCTACGGGGCCAGCGCGCCGGTCGCCGGGTCAGCGATGGGATCTGGCTGGAGGTCGACGACGAGGGGCCCGGTCTGGCCCCGGAGGCGATGGCGGGCCTGTTCGAGCCCCTGGTGCGCGGCCCCACCGCCGGCGGCAAGCCCGGGAAAGGGCTGGGGCTCTATCTCGCCCGGCGGATGATCCAGACCCAGGGCGGGACCCTGACGGTCACCAGCGAACCCGGCCAGGGCTGCCGGTTCCGGATCTGGCTGCCGGGTTGAGGTCGTGCAAGCGCCGACATCCCCTGGCCTGATCGGTTATAACCGTAGTACATATAAGGGCGGTGTCTGCGGGTTGGGGGCTCTCGCTCCTCAGCCAGGCTCGACCGAAAACCGCCAGGCGTCGGGAATAACCCGATTTGCCGTCAGCCGCACCCTGTCAGAGCCGCTGGATGAGGGCGCCAAAGCTGTAGCCATGCCGGTACTCGGTCTTGAGGGGTAGCTCCTGACCGGATTCCTCCTGCCAGCGATGCCGCAGGCGGCTGACCAGCTTGTCCAGGCGTCGCCGGTCATAGTCCAGCCAATCGAAGCCCAGGGCCTCGACCAGGGTGCGCTGGGTGATGACCTCCCCAGGGTGGGCACCCAGAAGCTCGAACAAGGTCATCTCCGGCACGGAGAGGGGCAGGCTGAAGCCATCCGGGGCGACGAGCAACCGCCGTTGGCGGTCGAGGCGCCAGCCGACCCCCAGGCGGCGCAGCAGGGCCTCGATGATGGCCGCCAGTTCGACGAGCCGGAAGGGCTTGACCAGATAGTGATCGGCCCCGGCGGCCAGGCCCTGCAACCGGTCCTGGATCGCCCCCCGCGCCGTGAGCATGAGGATGCCCACCCGGGGATGCTCCTGGCGCAGGCGTTGCGCGGCCTCCTCGCCGCTGCCATCCGGCAGCATGAGGTCGAGGATGGCGATGTCCGCCAGGGGCATCAGTGGCCAGAATTCGGCCAGGGTGCCGGCCTGGACCACCTCATGGCCACGCTTGCTCAGGAACGCGGCCAGCTCCTTGCGCAGCAGGGTTTCGTCTTCGAGCAGGGCGATACGGGCCATGCCCTCATTTTACAGTAGAATGCCGGCCATTCGATTCGCGGGGGAGAAGCCATGATGGAGATACTGCACGGCACCACCATCCTCTCGGTGCGCCGGGGCGGCCAGGTGGTCATCGGTGGCGACGGTCAGGTCAGCCTGGGGCAGACGGTGATGAAGGGCAACGCCCGCAAGGTGCGCCGCCTCTACAAGGAGCGGGTGCTGGCGGGCTTCGCCGGGGCGACGGCGGATGCCTTCACCCTCTTCGAACGCTTCGAGGGCAAGCTGGAGAAGCACCAGGGTCATCTGACCCGCTCCGCCGTCGAGCTGGCCAAGGATTGGCGCATGGACCGCATGCTGCGCCGCCTGGAGGCCATGCTGCTGGTCGCCGACCAGACCGCTTCCCTGATCATCACCGGGACGGGCGACGTGCTGGAGCCGGAGCAGGGGCTGATGGCCATCGGCTCCGGCGGCTCCTTCGCCCAGGCGGCGGCGCGGGCCCTCTTGGAGGCCACCGAACTGTCGGCGCGGGAGATCGTCGAAAGATCCCTGCATATCGCCGCGGATATCTGCGTCTATACCAACCACAACCTGACCATCGAGGAGCTGGGTCCGGGCGCAACCGCTGGCGCCGGGCCCAGATCCCGGAGCCCATGCGCTCGGAGATCACGCCCAAGAACATCCTCATGATCGGCCCCACCGGCGTCGGCAAGACCGAGATCGCCCGCCGCCTGGCCAAGCTGGCCGACGCCCCCTTCATCAAGGTCGAGGCGACCAAGTTCACCGAGGTCGGCTACGTGGGGCGCGACGTGGAGTCCATCGTCCGCGACCTGGCCGACACCGCCGTCAAGATGGCGCGCCAGCGGGCGATGGAGGGGCTGCGCGACCAGGCCCAGGCCGCCGCCGAGGAGCGGGTCCTGGACGCCCTGCTGCCGCCGCCGTCCAACTTCGAGGAGGACAGCCGCGGCGCCGGGGCCTCCAGCGCCACCCGGGAGAAATTCCGCGACAAGCTGCGCCGGGGGGAACTGGACGAGCGCGAGGTGGAGATCCAGGTCAGCGCCTCCCCCATCGGCGTCGAGATCATGGCCCCGCCGGGCATGGAGGACATGACCAGCCAGCTGCAAAGCCTGTTCCAGAATCTGGGCCGCGACCGCACCAAGCGGCGCAAGCTCAAGGTGGCCGACGCCATGAAGCTGCTGCGCGACGAGGAGGCGGCCAGGCGCGTCAACGAGGAGGAGTTGAAGCTGCGCGCATTGGAAGGGGTAGAGCAGCAGGGCATCGTCTTCCTCGACGAGATCGACAAGGTCTGCCGGCGCTCGGACCACACCAGCGGTGCTGACGTTTCCCGGGAGGGTGTCCAGCGCGACCTGCTGCCCCTGGTCGAGGGCTGCGCCATCTCCACCAAGCACGGCGTGGTGCGCACCGACCACATCCTGTTCATCGCCTCCGGGGCCTTCCACCTCGCCAAGCCCTCGGACCTGATCCCCGAACTTCAGGGCCGCCTGCCCATCCGCGTCGAGCTCAAGGCCCTGAGTACCGAGGACTTCATGCGCATCCTTACCGAGCCCGACGACTCGCTGACGGAGCAGTACAAGGCCCTGCTGGCCACCGAGGGGGTCAATCTGGAATTCACGGCTGACGGCATCCGCCGCATCGCCGAGGTCGCCTGGCAGGTCAACGAACGCACCGAGAACATCGGCGCCCGCCGCCTGCACACGGTGCTGGAGCGGCTGCTGGAGGACGTCTCCTTCAACGCCGCGGAGATGGATCGGGTGACGGTCACCATTGATGCGGCCTATGTCGACCGCAATCTGTCGGAACTGGCCGCCAACGAGGATCTGTCGCGTTACATCCTGTAGGGCGAATGGGTTGGCCAATCCCTTCATGCAGACCCCCTCATGCCCCCCAGAGGTAACCCATGCCCACCCCCACCGAGATCAATTTCCACCGCCAGTCCAAGGTGCTCGAACTGACCTTTGACGACGGCGCCCATTTCACCCTGCCCTGCGAATTCCTGCGGGTCTATTCCCCCTCCGCCGAGGTCCAGGGCCATGGCCCCGGCCAGCGCATCCTCCAGGTCGGCAAGGAGGAGGTGAATATCGACCGCATCGAGCCCGTCGGCAATTACGCCGTCTGCCTGCACTTCGACGACGAGCACAACACCGGCATCTACTCCTGGGATTACCTCTACCGCCTGGGCCAGAATCAGGAGGGGCTGTGGAAGGAGTATCTGGAGGAGTTGGAGAAGGCCGGTCAGCAGCGCCGGAAGCCTTCCTGATCCCGCCCGCGCTTGCTGGACGCTTTCCTCGCCTTCTGGCGCCGCCACGGTCAGCCCTTGCTCGCCAGCGCCCCCTATCACGAGATCGCTTCCCACCTGGTGCGGATGGCCTTCCTGCACCGGGTCGCCAACGGCGAGGGCACCCTGGAGCGGGAGTATGCCATCGGCGCTGGCCGCGCGGACACCGGGCCGATGACCTTGAAATCGCCGTCAAGGCTAACGTCGCCTTCCTTGCGAACCACCGCCTGGCCCAGCAGATCCCGGATGATGGTGACGATATCGGAATAGATCAGGTTCTAGTCCATGCCAAGCTTGCGGGCGAAACCCTGGACCGCTCAAGCGCTCGCCCCGCTCCCTGGCCGCCTACGGCGACCGCGGTCTTGTCCGCCTTGGCCTTCTGCGCCGCCAGCTCGGTCAGGTAGTCATCGAGCCGAGTCAGCACGCGCGCTTGGTAGTCGAGGTCACGAAGGGGCATCGCGAGATCCACCCTCGGTCGAGTCGAGCAGGCGGGCGACTTGCGTCAGTAGGGCTTCCACCTCGGCGACGATGGCAAGACGATCCAGCGCCTCTTCCTCGTCGGGATCACCGGCTTCGTAACGGGCCTGAACCGCATAGGGCGTAAAGCGGTCGAGCTCTTGAAAGGCGTCAACCTCGGCGCCGCTCTGCCGCAGGAACGAGAGCAGCCGCGGAAGGTCGTGCGTCAGCGGATACCGCATGCCGCGCAAAGCGAGCCAGGCCTTGAGCGCTTTCTCTACTGCTTGTTGTGCATGGAAGCCGTATATCGAGTCCGCCACCTGCGGCAGATCAACCACGGCCGCCAGTGCGTCATGGTCCCGGCGGGCCATCTGGAGCATGGAGGCCGCGTGCTCAAGCATCGCCATACAACAGCCGTCCTTCGCGGCAGGCGCGTGCCGCCACATGATTGCGCTCGTCTCGCCAGCCCTCGATTTCGTCCCGGCTATAGAGCAGCAGATCCTTCGATGCCGGCAGAGCGCCGAGTGCCCGATACAGCCGCGCCGCCTCCTTGATCCGGCTACGACCGGGGCCGAACGGCTCGCGCTCGATAACCAGCAGGTCGATATCGGAATCTGGGCGCGCATCGCCACGGGCGCGGGAGCCAAACAGGATGATTGCCTCAGGATCGGCCTCACGCACGATGATCTCCACCATCTGGCGCAGCAGCTCGGGCTCGGGAAGTCCGTTGTCTTCCGGCCCGATATGGCTGTATGCCGGCGTTGTCGTGGTCCTCATCCGTCAGCGCTCCAGCCCGTCCTCGACGCCAACGGGGTTGCTAGACAGCCATTCCTGCATCATCGGGCTGTTGACGTTGTCGTTGTAGCACCAGCCCTCGTTGCCGGTGTTGTAGGGCGGGTCGATGAAGATGCAGTCCACCTTGCCGGCGTACAGCGGCAGCAGCGCCTTCAGGGCATGCAGATTGTCGCCGTGGATGATCAGACTGCCGTCGAGGCTCGGCGTGCCGATGGAGCGTCCCGCATGCGGGACCAGCGGGCGATACGGCACCGCCGGGTGATGGTTGTAGACGAACTCTTTGCCTTTGCAGAACTGTTGCGGCATGGCGAGCCTCGATCAGCGGAGGATTGCGTGTGGGCCGGTGGCCGCGCTCTGGGTGTGACCGGTGCCCGATCCGGTTCCGGCAGGCAGATATCAGGTTGGGGCGATTGTCTCATTGCCCTAGGAACCCGTCCAATTGGCACCGGCGGGTCGGAGCGCTCATGGCTGGCCGATGGCAATGTGCTCGTCGCTCACCCAGGAGGAGGGAAGCGGCCCGTCGCGGCATAAATGTCGCAGCATAAAGCTTCCGTCGTTGGCCGCCTGGTCAGCCCGGCTGTTAGAGTAGGCCATGCTGCAAGTTACCCCAGACCTCTGGCTGCCGGAGTCCGATCTCGAAGAGCAGTTCATCCGCGCGCCGGGGCCGGGCGGGCAGAACGTGAACAAGGTTGCCACCGCCGTGCAACTGCGCTTCGATGCCGCGCGCTCGGCGGCGCTGGCGGAGGATGTGCGTCAGCGCTTGCTGCGGCTGGCCGGGCGGCGGGCGGATCGGGACGGCGTCATCACCATCGAGGCGAAGCGTTTTCGTACCCGAGAGCGCAATCGTGAGGATGCCCGTGAGCGACTGGCAGGCCTGATTCGGCAGGCCATTCATCGGCCCAAGCCGCGGATCGCCACCCGGCCAACGCGTGCGTCGCGTGAACGGCGGCTGGCGGCCAAGCGGCTCCTGGGCCAGCGCAAACAGCAGCGCCAGCGCTCGGATGAGGATTGATTTTCCCTGGTGTTGGTATGGGCTGGCCCGCTTGCCTCAGGCAGGGCGGGGCCGGATACTATACCCATGCCATACGCTTCCACCCTCGCCAATCATTTCCTCATCGCCATGCCCGGGCTGCGGGACCCCAATTTCTCGCGCACGGTGACCTACATGTGCGAGCACACGGACCAGGGCGCCATGGGGATCGTCATCAACCGTCCCCTGGAGATTCGCCTCGGCGAGATCCTGGAGCAACTGGATATCGAGGTGACGGACCCGAGCGTCATCGATACTCCGGTCTATCTGGGTGGTCCAGTGCAGACGGACCGCGGTTTCGTCCTCCACTCCGAGGGCGAGACCTACGACTCGACCCTCGCCATCGCCCCCAACATCTGCGTCACCACCTCCCGCGACATCCTCGAGGCGATCGCCGCCGGTAAGGGCCCGGCCTGGCGGTTCATCGCCCTGGGCTATGCCGGCTGGGGCGGCGGCCAGCTCGAACAGGAAATGGGCACCAACGCCTGGTTGAGCGGCCCGGCGGACAACGACATCATCTTCCGCCTGCCCGCCGGGCGGCGCTGGCAGGCGGCGGCCTCCCTGTTGGGGGTGGACCTCAACCTGATGAGCGCCGAGGTCGGCCACGCCTGAATGGCTGGCGGGACCCTGATCGGTTTCGATTTCGGGCCGCGCAAGATCGGCGTGGCCATCGGTCAGACCATCACCGCCACCGCCGCCCCCCTGACCACCCTGCGCAGCCGCGACGACCGGCCCGACTGGCCGGGCATCGAGGCCCTGATCCGCGAATGGCAGCCGGAGGCCGCCGTGGTCGGTCTGCCGTTCAACATGGACGATACCGAGACCGCCATCGCCCCCCTGGCGCGGCGCTTCGCCCGCCAGATACAGGGGCGTTTCGGCCTGCCGGTTCACCTGGTGGACGAGCGCCTGACGACCCTGGCGGCCCGTCAGATCCTTGGGCGCAAGGCGACCTCCCGCGAGGTGGTCGACGCCATGGCGGCCAAACTCTTGCTGGAGACCTGGTTAAGTGAGCGACACTGAAGTCTACGCCGATGCCGCGACCCTGGAGGCCGTCATCGGCCGCATGGGCGCCGCCCTGCAGGACAAGCTGACCGAGCGCGGCATCCTCGATCCCCTCATGGTCGGCATCCACACCGGCGGCGTTTGGGTGGCGGAGCGCCTGCACCGCATCCTGATGCTCGACGAGCCTCTGGGCGTGCTGGACATCTCCTTCTACCGCGACGATTTCAGCCGCATTGGCCTGCACCCCCAGGTGCGACCCTCCCATCTGCCGGTGGAGGTGGATGACCGCCATCTCATCCTGGTCGATGACGTCCTCCAGACCGGCCGCACCATCCGCGCCGCCCTCAACAGCCTCTTCGACTACGGGCGCCCGGCCTCGGTGCTGCTGGCGGTGCTGGTCCGTCGCGGCTGGCGGGAATTGCCCATCGCCGCGGATGTCACCGGCCTGGACCTCAAGCAGGAGTTGGATCGGGATGGCCGTCTGCAAGTCAAGCTGACGGGTCCCGAGCCCCTGGCCCTGGTCCTGGGACGCCGTTCGCAGAACCCTTGAGCGCTTCGTGTAGCCGTATCCCGCGCCACCCATCATGCCTCCCCCAAACATCCAGCTCGACGCTCAGGGCCACCTCAAGCACTTCCTCACCCTTGAGGGTCTGAGCTGGGATCTCCTGGTCAAGATTCTCGACAAGACTGAGGGCTTTCTCGGCGTCGCCCGGCAGGCGGTGAAGAAGGTGCCCCTGTGCCGGGGCAAGACGGTCGCCAACCTCTTCTTCGAGACCAGCACCCGTACTCGCACCACCTTCGAGTTGGCGGCCAAGCGGCTGTCGGCCGACGTGCTGACCCTCAATATCGCCGCCTCCTCCACCTCCAAGGGCGAGACCCTGCTCGACACCCTGCGCAACCTGGAGGCCATGCACGTCGATATGTTCGTGGTGCGCCACGCCGAGAGCGGGGCGGCCCACTTCATCGCCCAGCACGTGGCACCCGGGGTGAGCGTCATCAACGCCGGGGACGGACGCCATTCCCACCCGACCCAGGGCATGCTGGACATGTTCACCATCCGCCGGCACAAGGGCGACTTCGGCCAGCTCACCGTGGCCATCGTCGGCGACATCCTGCACTCCCGGGTGGCCCGCTCCCAGCTCGCGGCCCTCAGGACCCTGGGCGCCGGCGAGGTGCGCATCATCGCCCCGCGCACCCTGCTGCCGGCGGAGCCCGAATCCCTGGGGGCGCGGGTCTTCCACGACCTGCGCGAGGGGGTGCGCGACGCCGACGTGGTCATCATGCTGCGCCTGCAACGCGAGCGCATGCGCGGCGCCATGCTGCCCAGCGAGCACGAGTACTTCCAGCTCTTCGGCCTCACCGAGGAGCGCCTGGCCACCGCCAAGCCGGACGCCATCGTCATGCACCCCGGGCCCATCAACCGCGGGGTGGAGATGGACTCCCAGGTCGCC
>JAGVUH010000090.1 GCA_019136395.1 Gammaproteobacteria bacterium | reverse complement strand
GGACCTGATCGCCGAGGCGGTGCCGGCGCGGCGGCTGGAACGGCTGTGGGAGCGGCTGCTTCATGAGCTGGACGGGCCCCTGCTCGACGAACAGCGGGTGCGCATCGTCCCGGACAGCCTGCGCTTGCGCCCGGTGGCGCTCTATCCCCAGGTCTTGGAGGCGGTGATCCGCGCCCTGGCCCAATCCTGCGCCCTGCAGGTGCTCTACGAGGATGCCGCCGGCCAGCGCGGGGAGGCGGTGATCCACCCCCAGGCCCTGATTCAACGCGGACCCTTGCCCTATCTCTTCGCCCTCAAGAACGCTGAAGACGAGCCCCTGCGGCTTTATGCCCTGCATCGCATGATCCGCGCCCAGGCCCTGGAGGGCCAGCCGGCGCGCGCGGCGGCGGGCTTCGACCTGGACCGGGCCATCGCCCAGGGTCGGGCCGACTTCGGCCAGGGGGAGATGATCGACCTGGAGATCCGGGTGCGGGGGTATTTGGCGACCCTGCTGAGCGCCTGTCCGCTGACGGACGAGCAGGAGTTGTTGGATGAGCCGGAGGACGCGGGCTTTACCCTGCGGGTGAAGGCGCGGCTGCCGTCCACCGGGCAGTTACTGCGCTGGCTGCTGGGGGCGGGGGATAACGTCGAGTTGGTGGCGCCGGAAACGCTACGCCGGGTTGTGGCGGCCCAGGCGGCGAAGACTGCGGCGCTTTATGCTCAAGTATAAAACCACAGCCGAAGATATTGACCTGGAAGACGGGGAAGGATGACCAAGACGGGCTAGTAGCTCGGCAGTGTCCCACCATGGGTCCTTGCGCGATCAGTCACCGGCGTTCTTGAACGTTGACCGCACACCTCGTCCCGTTATCCTCCTCTCAGTACGCTCATCCTGGACCATCAGGTTAGATGGTATTTTCTATCCTCCGGAGCGGGCATTTTGGTAGCAGGGGGGACATCAATCCTGCATGACGAGGGGAATGACCGCCAACTCCCGCAGCATACAGATCAGCTCCGTGACGTCCATGTCGGCGATCGGGTGGATCAGGCGGGCACGGATGGTACCGTCCGCGGCGTAATGAAAGTCGGCGGCCGATTGGCCTCCATTACGCCACAGGGTGCGGCGCAGGAGCGCTGCTGGTGTGTTGTCGGGATTTTTGTCGATGCGGTAGCTGGCGATGCCCCACCGGTCCCGCAGTTCGAGGGTGATTCTCCGCTGGCGGCACCAAACCCAGTGGCGGTAGGGCGTTCGGCCTCGCTTCCAGGTGAATTCGCCGTCCTTGTCCCGCTTCTCGAGGGCGGTCAGCATGCGGACCAGGGCGTCGGTCTTTACCGGGCTTGGGCTCGGAACTTCGAGCAGGTCGAGGCGGCCAAGCAGATCTTCCACTTCGCTGCGGTCGAGATCGGTCTTGCCCCGGGCAAAACAATTTGCCTGCACCCGGAGACGCAGGCCGGTGTCAGTGGCGATCAGCACATGCTTACGCAGGCGGTCTTTGCTCAGGGCCAGCAGGTCTGCCGGAGTGGGGGCGCCGTCGGCCAGTCTCCCTCGGGTCAGCCACGCCGGCTGTTCGTTGTCCCGAAGGGGGCGCGAGGCGACCAGGGTCAGCTCGCCGGTCAGATGGGCTGGCTGCAGGGACAACAGGGCCTCGCTGTACGCGCGTAGCCACGGTTTCCTTGAAGTCACGGGTTCTCGCCATCAACCGGGCTTCTGTCATCGCAGCCTGAGTCTGTGCGTTGGGTGCTTTCTCGTTCATGGCATCACTCTGCGGCGATGGCGAAAGACCGCAGCCAGGGATCGAGGTGGGCGATATCAAAGGTGCCCGACTCGAACATCTGCATCATCTCGGCATAGATCTGCATCGGCGCACGCTGCAAGCGCCAGCCCTTGATGCGCAGGAACACGTCGGCCGCCGCAAAGGCGATGCGCTTATTCCCGTCCACAAACGGGTGGTTGATTGCCAGGCTTTCCAGCAGGGCAGCCGCCTCAGCCACGATGTCATCGTAGTAGCCGGTCTGCGGGCGGAACAGTGCGGCCTCCAGCGCCCCCGGGTCACGCACGCCCGGCGCGCCGCCGTAACGCTGTCTCAGCACCGTGTGCATGCCCAGCACGTCGGCCACGGTCAGGTAATCGTGAGCCACGGTTTACTTGGCCAACTCGCGGTAGAGGCTGTCGAAGTCATCCAGACTGGATGCGAAAGAAGCCATCACGTGGCGGCGGGGGCGCTCCTTCTGCTGCCGGTCGATGTAGTCGCGCAGGGCGTCATCGAGCACCGCCTGGAACTGGCGGCCTTGGCTTTCTGCGATCTGGCGCAACGCGGCCAGCACATCGGGCGCGGCCTGGGAGGAAAACTTTTCGCGGACAGCAGTCGTCATGGCCATCTCCATCATGATTCATCTTGAAATTTCATGATAGAGCAAGACGGTAAGGTTTGCCACCGCGTTGATGGCGTTCGATGCCTGACTGGCGGCCTTGGTTGACAACGAACCGGCTCGCGTAAGTTGAAGATTTCACAGGATCTTCATCTGCGCCTACCCGCAGGCCAGACGGAGAATAGAGACGGCTCTGGCGGAGAAAGTGGCCGATTCGGGACCTTTCGGCCGGTGACCACCCGCAGCACAGGCGCCCGGAACCCCGCGTGGCGCGGGGATTTCAGGCAAGAAAAAGGGCACGGAGATTATCCGAGCCCTTGGTATTGGTGAGCCGTGAAGGATTCGAACCTTTGACCAATGGATTAAGAGTCTCATGGTCCAGGTTCCCCCGAGCACGGGGGTAGGTGACCACCTAGCGGGCATCCCCTTTCCCTCCCGAGAAGCCCAGCGCCTGCAAGCTGGCGCGATCCGGCTCCCCGGTCGCCTCCCGTCCGGCCGCGGTCTGATAGCGCTTCATCGCCCGGCGCGACGCCGGCCCCCAATGCCCATCCGCCGCCCCCGGGGAATAGCCGGCCGCGGCCAGCAGCCGCTGGATCTCCCGGTAATCGGCGGCGGTCAGGGTCTGCGGCAGCCACCCGCAGGCGGCCGCGACGGCATCGATGGCCTGAGTGGCGCCGCGCAGATCGAAGGTGGACTCGCCGAGCGGACCGCGCGCGTCGGTCAGCCGCACGACGAGGGTGTCGGCGCGATAAACCTGGCGCAGCAGGTCGATCGCCGCGGACCCGAAGACCCCGGCCCCCTGTTTGGCCCCCAAAGCATCCCAGCGGGCAGAGCGCACCGGGCCTTCATCCAGGCGGTAGTCGACGGAGATCGCCGCTGGCGTGTTTGCGGGGTCCCGGTCGCCATCCTGGACGACGAGGGCGGCCGTTTCCTGATTCCAGCACCGGGCGGAGAACACCGGCCCATGCTGGGTGGCGCCGGCGATCTGCTGTGAATGGTTGGCGGCCAGCACCTGAGCGCGCCCATCCAAGGCCGACTTTTCGCGCTGCAGGCTCCACCAGCCCGCGATCGTGTCACCCTCCCGGTGGGCAAGGGCAAACCAGGGCGCGTGGTAGTCGATGTCCGGATAACGGGCATCGGCCCAGGGGGGCGCGGGCGGAGTCGCCGGGGCCTCAGGGGCCGCGGACGGGCCACCGGTGATCTCTTCCCCAGGGGCAGACGCCGCCGGAGAGGTCTCAGCTCCCGTCACCGCTGCCGGCAACACGGTCGCGGCAGGCTCTACCGCCGGGGCAGGCGCCGGCGCCGCGGCGGCCGCGGCCCCCGGGTCAGGCAAATGGCCGCTCGCCCAGGGCAGCCCGTATTGCGCCTGCAGATAACTCAACTGCAAGCGCGCCAGGGTCATCTTTTCCGCTTCCAGGCGCTGCGCGACAGCGACGCTCGGGCTCGCCCCCGGCGCCGGATCCGGCTCCGCCTCAAGCGCGGCGATGCGCGCCTGCGTGGCGGCGATCTCGCGGAACAGCTGCGTGGCGCGCTCCGGATCGGCCGGCTGGACCGGGACCACCAGAGTTTGCGTGGCGCCTCCGGCGGCGGCAATCTGCTGGTTTTCCAACAGCGCTTTGCTCAGTAACAGCACCTCTTTGCGGCCGGCCGCGGCGCTGGCGATTTCCGGCGCCGGTTGCGCAACGACGTCCAGATCAATTAGCGCGATCTGCCGCTCAAGGGCGAGGATCTCGGCCTTGATGGCGTAGTCTTCGGTGGCCAAAGCCGCCCCCATGGCGACGGCGAGCGGCAGCACCAGCGCGGGTAGCAAAGCAGGCATCGTCAGCTCCTCGGTAAAGAAAAAACGTCACTCAGACGCCTATCGTAGCGAAGAAATGTGCCAGCTGCATGACTACCGAGAACACGTTAACCTGCGAGCGCAAAAGCGCTAATAGTTTAATATGTCGGTAATGTTATAAAGACGGTTCAGGTAGGCTTCTTTCCCGCCGGTGCGTCGCTCAGAGGGGCGGGTGCCCGAGCGGTCTGGTACCCCTAGGGGCACGGTCCGCCAGGGTCTGGTAACCCGCGAGCTGGGTACTGTCGCGCACCACGAGGTTGATTTTGGTGGCCAGCGGCGCGTCGCTACGTCGCCTTAAGAAGTTTGAAGGTTCATTCGTGAAACAGAAGGGTAGGCGAGGAATGGGAGGGTCGCACGCCGGACGAAAGCGACACAGTCCCAACGGTATAGTGTGTAGCGCCTGGCCTGAATAAAGCAAATAGCTAGACAGCTTATGGAGCCCCCTATACGTTCCGACCGAGATGGCCTATTGTGGGGATACGGGCCACCTTATGGGCGCCGCCCAGGCGGTCATACCCGTGAGCTGTTCCACCTACCCTGAGACCGAGATGTCACGCACTTTCCCCGCACTGAAGACGGCCCTGATCGCCGTCGGCCTGCTGTTCGCCACCAGCAGCCTGGCCGCGCTCAGCGCTCCGCCGGTGGCGCATGCCGGCGCGCCGACGAACGCCAGCACGACGCTCGCCCTCCTGACCTGGTGGGACGGTCACCACTGGGATCACACCCGGCATCGGGCGCCCTGGTGGCAGCGCGACCACCACTACCGCCACCACCAACATGAGCAGGATTGGCGGCGCTGGGAACATGCACCCCCCGCCGCCCCCGCGCCAAGGGCCGCCGCACGAGCGCCGGCCGGACGGCCCGCGGGAGGGCAAGCCCAGCCACCGCTGGTAGCCAGCCCCGCGCCCCGTCGGCAGGCGTGACGGGGGCCGCTCCCTCCAGCGGCGCAACGGCCCCGCACCTGCCGGCGGTTGGGTCCCACCGCGGCCCGCCCGACGCCGTGCCGAACCTCTGTCGCGGCCAATCTGAAACTAATGGAATGGTCCGTCCCGCTCCTCCAACGAGCCCTGAGCGGGCACAATGAGCGATGACAACTAAAGCCATCGTCAACCGAGGTAACGGAGCGGACCCATGACTGAGCATACCAAAGAGCAGTGCATCACGGTGATCGGCATCGACCTGGCCAAGCGGAGTTTTCACCTCTGTGGGATGGACGCCCAAGGCCGGCGGGTGTTCAGCAAGCAGGTCAGCCGGGCCAAGCTGGCGTCGGAGCTGGCCAATCGGCACCCTTGTCTGGTCGCCACGGAGGCCTGTGGTAGCGCCCACTACTGGGGGCGCCTCTTTGAGTCGCATGGCCACCAGGTGAAGCTGATTGCCCCGCAGTTCGTCAAGCCGTTCGTCAAGTCCAACAAGAATGACGCGGCGGATGCCGAGGCGGCGCAACGGCCCACCATGCGCTTCGTCCTCATCAAGCGCGTCGAGCAGCAGGATCTCCAGGCCATTCACCGTATGCGCAGTCAGGCCGTCGAACAGCGCACCGCCCAGGTCAACCAGATCCGTGGCCTGCTCGCGGAATACGGCATCACCATCCCCCAAGGCCGCGCCCACGTCCGGCCGTGCCTGGCGGCGATCCTCGAAGACGCCGAGAATGGTCTCAGCGCGTTGTTCCGTGCCAGCCTCCAGGGCCTGGCCGGAGAGTTGCTTCACCTTGACGAACGGGTTGCCGCGTATGACGCCCAGATCGCCGCCATCGGCAGCGACCCGCGCCTTTTGGGTAGCGGCCGGGGCTTGGCGGCCTTCCTCGGCCTGGTGCCCCGCCAACATTCCACCGGCGGCCGCGACCGGCTGCTCGGCATCAGCAAGCACGGCGACACCTACCTGCGCCAGTTGCTGATTCATGGCGCCCGGGCCGTCATGCGCTGGGTCGAGCGCAAAGCGGATGCCCTCAGCCGCTGGGCCACGGCCCTGCGGGCGCGGCGTCATAACAATATCGCCGTGGTGGCGCTGGCCAACAAGCTCGCCCGCATCGCCTACGCGGTGCTGATCAGCGGTCAGCCTTTTGATCCGGCGCGGGGGGCCGTGAGCAAAGCCTAAGCCCGGACACCCGGCGCCATCCAGCATCCTTAACCCGCGATCCGCGATCGCCCCAACCGAGTATCCCACCACGCGTTGCGCCGAGTGATCATCACCGTGATGGCTTGAAAGGCAAGTCCTGCCTTCCCGAAAAC
>JAGVUH010000678.1 GCA_019136395.1 Gammaproteobacteria bacterium | reverse complement strand
GGCGGGGCATCATGAGTCATTCCCCCGTCAATCTGGGGGCCTTGCGCGCGCGGGCCGAGGAGGCCATCGCCCGGGGTCTCGCCAGCCGGCTCGATACCCCGGCGGTCGCGGGCCAGGGCGATGTCACCCAACTGGTCGAGGAACTGCGCGTCTATCAGGCCGAGCTGGAGCTCCAGAACGAGGAACTGGTCCAGGCCCAGAGCAAGATCGCCGGGGCCCTCGAGCGCTATCGGCTATTGTTCGACCACCTGCCGCTGCCGGCGCTAGTCGTCGATGGGCTGGGCTTCATTGTCGAGGCCAACCGCCAGACCGAGGAACTGCTCGGCCTGAGCCCGCACCGTTCGCTGCGGGGGGGATCGGTTTTCCAACTCTTCGATTTCGACAGCCGGGCCCGGCTGCGCCCCTTCGTGCATCGGCGCGTGCCCCCGCCGCCGGGGGGGTTGAGCTTTCTCAATTTGAAACTGGGGGGCGACCAGACCCTACCCTGCGATGTCCATGTCATGCCGCTCCGCGCGGGGACGAACCAGGAGGAAAACAACCTCCTGGTACTGGTGGATCGTAGCGCGGACCTGGCCCTGCGGGAGAGTGAGCAGGCCTGGCGCAGCCTCGCCGACAGCAGCACCGCCCTGATCCGTATCGTCGACCGGAAGCACCGCTGTATCTATGTCAATCAGGCCTGGCGGGAGCTGACGGGCTGGACGCCGGAGGCCGGTGGCGGGGGCGATTGGCTCGCCTGTCTCCACCCGGACGACCGGGGGCGGTGCCAGGATGAATCGGCCTGGCGGGAGGCACAACCGGAGCCGTTCAGCCTGGATTACCGGCTGCGGGACCGTGACGGCGATTATCGTTGGTTTCGGGACTCGGCCACCCCCCGCCGGGACAGCGCCGGCCATTTCATCGGCACCATCCATCAATGTCTGGATATCACCGACCGGGTCGAGATCGAGACCAACCTGCGGGCCGCGCGGCACGCCGCCGAGGCCGCCAACCGCGCCAAGGACGCCTTTCTCGCCAATCTGGGGCACGAGATCCGCACGCCCCTCAACGCGGTACTCGGGCTGTGCCAGTCGCTGCTGGGTGACGCCCTGACCGACCGGCAGCGCCACCATCTGACCCAGATCCACACCTCGGCCACCGAGCTGTGCACGCTGCTGACCGACCTGCTGGCCTTTTCCAAGCTGATGGAGACCGGTGAGGCGCGGCGCGCCCCCCAGCCCGTGCGCCCGCGGGACCTGGTGGCGAACGCCGTGGCGCGGTTCGCGCCCCAGGCGCGGGAACGGCGGCTCCACCTGGAGACCGCCCTGGACGCGGCCCTGCCACCGATCCTCCTCGGTGACCCGGAGGGGCTCCAGAAAATCCTCGACCACCTGGTCGGCAATGCCGTCAAGTTCACCGCCCAGGGGGGCGTGCGGGTCGCGGTCGACCTGGACCCTTTGGATGCCGCGTCGGACGCTGCCGCGGGCGCGGACCAGACCTGCTGGGTGCGGTTCAGGATCAGTGACACCGGAATCGGCCTGTCACCCGAGCAACTGGGCGAGATCTTCACGCCCTTTCACCAGGCGGACATGTCCCTGACCCGGCGCCACGGCGGCACCGGCCTGGGTCTCGGCCTGAGTAAACGGCTGGTCGAGCTGATGGGCGGCCGGATCGGGGTCGCCAGTTCACCCGGCGCGGGCAGCACCTTCTGGTTCAGCGTGCCCCTGGGCCGGCCCGCCGACCTGTCCAAGAACCAGCCCGAAAACCTGACCGCAAACCCGCCCGCAAACCCGCCCGAGGCGCCGGCTGGTGCGACCCGGGAGGTCGATCCCGCCGTCCTCCTGCCGAAACTGGCCGAGCTGGACCAGTTGTTGGCCATGGGTCAGGCCCGGGCCCGTCGGGTCAATGCCGAGCTCATGGCCCTGCTCCTCGGCACTCCCCTGCACGCGCCCTATCAGGACATCGCGGCGGCGATCGGGCGGCTGGATTTCCCGACCGCCGCCGCGCGCTTGCGCCATTTCATTCAGGTAGGTGGCTGGCCCTGGCCCTGACCATCCTGGCGCCGGTATGTAGCCTGGTTGTCGCCGCACACACGATCCTTAGCTAAACCGGGTCCGTCCACCTGACCAACTCAGATCAGCTCAGACAAAGCATGAAGCAGCCTTTTACCCCATCCCCCAACCCCGAGGGGGGCTTGTCCCCTCTCCTTGGGGAACAGCGCACCCGCGATCTGCTGGATGCCATCCTTACCAGCTCCGCCGACGCGATCTTTGTCAAGGATCTCGCCGGCCGCTATATCCTGGCGAACCGCGCCTGCGCAGAAGGCCTCGGCCTGACGGTCGAGCAACTGCTGGGCCGCACGGATGGCGAGGTGCTCCCGCCCGCGGTCGCCGCGTTGCTCGGGGAGGTTGAAAGCCGCGTGCTGGCCGGCGAGGCCTTCGTCAACCTGGAGCAACGGCTGGTCCTGTCCGGTGGCGAGCGCACCTATCTCACCACCAAGGCCCCCTTGCAGGATGCCGAGGGGGCCATCGTCGGGCTCTTTGGTATCGCCCGCGACATCAGCGAGCGCCAACGCCGGGAGGCGGACCTGCGGGCGGCCGAGGCGACCGCCGCCCGCCTCCAGGGGGAGTTGCGCTGGAAGGAGGCCTTTGACCGGGTCGGCCATGGGACCTGGGAATTGAATATCCGCACGGGCCGGTTCGAGCTCTCGCCGTCGATGGCCCGGCTGCTGGGTCTGGAGCCGACAGAGCAGGACAACGACCTGGAGGGCTGTCTGCAGCGCCTGCATCCTGACGATCGCGAGGGCGTCGCGGCCCGGCTGCGGGCCGTCATCGCCGGCGAGCAAGAGCACTACGAAACCCAGTACCGCAGCTTTCACCAGGACGGTGGCTGGCGTTGGTTTCTGAGTCGTGGCGTGATCAGCGAACGAGGGCCAGATGGCGCCCCCTGGCGCATGATCGGCACCCTGACCGACATCACCACCTGGCAGGAGGCCGAGGCGCGCCTGCACGAGACCGAGGAGCGGGCACGTCTGCAATTGATCGAGCTGGAGGCCATCTACACCACCGCCCCGGTGGGCCTCTTCGTGCTGGACCGCGACCTGCGCTTTCTGCGCCTCAACGACCGCCTGGCGGAGATGAACGGCCTGCCGGTCGCCGCCCACCTGGGGCGTCGGGTGCGGGAGGTCGTACCCGATCTGGCCGATGAGGCCGAACCCCTGTTCCAGGGGGTTCTCGACCGCGGCGAGCCCCTGCTGAACATCCAATTGAGCGGGGAGACCGCCTCTCAGCCCGGGGTCCACCGCCATTGGCGGGAGCACTACTACCCGATGCGCGACGCCAGCGGCCAGGTCATCGGCATCAATGGCGTCGTCGAGGAGATCACCGAGATCAAGTGCGTTGAGGAGGAGATCCGCGCCCTCAACGCCGACCTGGAGGCCAGGGTGGTGGCCCGCACCGCCGAGGCGCAGGCCGCCAGCGCCGCCAAGAGCGAGTTCCTGGCCCACATGAGCCACGAGATCCGCACCCCGCTCAACGCCGTTCTGGGCCTGGTCCAGGTGATGGAGAAATCGCCCCTGACCCCTGCGCAGCGTGAACTGACCGAGCGCATCCGCGCCGCCGGTCGTTCCCTCCTGCTGCTGCTCAACGACATCCTCGACTTCTCCAAGATCGAGGCCGGGCAACTCCAGCTTGAGGCCCGGCCCTTCGTCCTGGCCCCGTTGCTCGACCAACTCGACGCCCTCCTCGGGGCCACCGCCCGGGCCAAGGGCTTGGGTTTTGCCATCGACGCCGCGCCGCTGCCCAGCGGCGCCCTGGTCGGTGACTCCTTGCGCCTGGAGCAGGTCCTGACCAACCTGATCGGCAACGCCGTCAAGTTTACCGACGCGGGCGAGGTCAGGCTGAGCATCCGCACCCTGGACGCGGACGACGGCACCGCCCGGCTGCGCTTTGCAGTCACCGACACCGGCATCGGCATCGCCCCCGAGATCGTGCCCCAGCTCTTCGCCGCCTTCAATCAGGCCGATTCCGGCATCAGTCGTCGCTTCGGCGGGAGCGGGCTGGGCCTGGCGATCAGCAAGCGCCTGGTGGAACTGATGGGCGGGACGATCGGCGTCGACAGCCAGGCGGGCGCGGGCAGCACCTTCTGGTGCGAGCTGCCCTTCGGGCGCGTGGAGGAGGTCCCGGCAGCGACCCTGACGGCCCTCGCGGAGGGGATGGCGGCGACCCCCCTGACTGAGTCGGCCCAGCGCCTGCGCGGCCGCCAGTATCTGATCGTCGACGACAATGTCCTCAACCTCGATGTCCTGGAACGAATGCTCGCACTGGAGGGCGCCCGGGCAACCCGCGCCGGTGACGGCCGCCAGGCCCTGGCGCGGCTGCGCACCCAGGCCGGGGACTTCGACGCGGTGCTGATGGACGTGCAGATGCCGGTACTCGATGGACTCAGCGCCACCCGCGCCATCCGTGGCGAGCTGGGCCTGACCCAGTTGCCGGTGATCGCCGTGACGGCCGGAGTGCTCAAGGAAGAGCAGCAACGGGCGCGCGCGGCCGGGGTCGACGATCTGCTGTCAAAGCCAGTGGAGCTGGAGCATCTGGTGGCGGTCTTGCGCCGCTGGGCACCGCAGAACCTGGCCGAGGAGGGCGCGGGCACCGAGACGGGTGTAGACAACAGCGCGGGCATGGCGGCTGCTTCCCTGGCGGTTAATGGCGCCCGGTTATCCGCCACGCCGGCGCCAGGGGAACGGGCGATGGCGCCTGACCGGGCACCCGGACCCGCGTCCTCCCCGCCTGGCTCCCCAGCCGCACCGGCTGAGTTCCCCACGCTCGCGGGGATCGATAGCGCCCGTGTCGCCCTACTCACCCGGGGCGATGTCGCCTTTTATCGGCGGCTGCTGACCAGTCTGGTCGCCGAGGCACGCGGCGTGCCCGAGCAGGTCCGAGCCGATCTGGTCCAGGGGGCCGACACGGCGGCCGCCGCGCGCCTGCACCGGCTGCGGGGCGGTGCCGCCAATCTGGGGGCCCTGGACCTGGTGGCGGCGATCCGCGGGCTGGAGGCGGCTCTGGGCGAGGAGCGCAACGCGGTCCCGGCGCATCTGGACCGGGTCGAGGCCTGTCTCGCCACTTTGCTGACCGCCGCTGAGGATTGGTTGGCGCGAACCGAGCCGCTCGCCCCGGTGGCGGTCGAGAATCCCGGCGCCGCGGCGGGACTGGACGCGGCCCAGCTTGCTATCCTGCGCGAGGCCTTGGCGGGCAATCGCCCGCGGCTGGCGCGACAGCTCTTCACCGAGTTGCGCCCGGTCCTGGTCGGTCGCTACGGACCCGAATGGGCCCAGGCGATGGCCGGGAGTATCGACGTGCTGGATTTTGAGGCGGCGCTGCATGCCCTCGACGCGGCCATCCCGGTTATGGCCCCAGGTGCCACCTCCGGGCGCAATAGCCATTGATCATTGATTTAAAAACTAATTATTTGCTGTTAACCGAGAATCCCATGAATCGAGATAAGCCGGCGAACATCCTGATTGTCGATGACATGCCGACCAACATCGAGATCCTGCTGGGGATCCTGGAGGAGGACTATGAGATCAGGTTCGTGACCTCCGGACAGAAGGCCCTCGATACGCTCGCCAAGGGCCAGATCCCCGACTTGATCCTGCTTGATGTCATGATGCCCGACCTGGACGGTTATCAGGTCTGTGAACGGCTCAAGGCGGACCCGGCCACCCGCGACATTCCGGTGATCTTCGTCACCGCCTGCGCCGACGCCGAGAGCGAGACCCGCGCCCTGGCGGCCGGCGGGGTCGATTTCATCCACAAGCCCATCAGTGCATCGGTGGTGCGGGCCCGGGTGCGGCTGCATCTGGAGCTGCGGCACCGGATCCAGGAGCTGGAACTGCGCCTGGCCGAGATCGCCCAGGCCCATGCCCGGCTGTCCTACCTAGCCAATCACGATGCGCTGACCGACCTGCCCAACCGGACCCTGTTCTTCGACCGGCTCGACCAGGCTCTGGCGTTGGCGCGCCGCCACGGCACCCGCCTGGCGCTGCTGTTCATCGATCTGGACAAGTTCAAGCCGATCAATGACTCCTGGGGACATGCCGTGGGCGACCAAGTCCTGCGGGCGGTGGCCCAGCGCCTGAGCGGGCGCCTACGCGACTCGGACACGGTGGGCCGTATCGGCGGGGATGAATTCGTCGCCTTCCTCAACGAGATCACCGACGCGGGCTACGCCGCTCGGGTCGCCGATGAGCTGCGCCACGGCCTGGCCCAGCCCTACGAACTCGGTGGCCTGACCCTAAACATCTCCGCCAGTATCGGGGTCGCCCTCTTTCCCGACCACGGTCAGGATGCCATCGAATTGGCCCGCCATGCCGATGACAGCATGTATCAGGCCAAGCAGGCCGGCGGGGATGGGCTGCGACTCTTTTCCGGCACGGCCTGAAGCAGCCACAACCTGGCCTGG
>JAGVUH010000529.1 GCA_019136395.1 Gammaproteobacteria bacterium | reverse complement strand
GCGGCTGATTGATCTGCTCAATGACTGGCTGGCGGGCCAGCCGGAACTCAAACGCATCTTCGCCCTGTGGATTCGGGCCCTGCTGCGCCGTCGCAGCAAGAACACCCTCATCATCCCCGACATTCGTGGCTTGGAGGAACTGAAAATGACCCTGGCGGAAAAATTTGATCAGTGGGCCAAGGAGTACAAACAGGAAGGCCAAAAGGAAGGCAGAAAGGAGGGCAAAAAGGAAGGCAAAAAGGAAGGCGAGGCGCTGATTCTGCAACGACTCTTATCCCGGCGCTTTGATCCCCTGCCGCCCGAAGTGCTGGCCCGCATTGCCTCGGCCTCCGAGGAGGATATCAATCAATGGGTTGACCGGATCCTGGATGCGGATTGCCTAGAAGATGTCTTCCGCCCCTGAGCCAGCCCTCCGCTCCCTTTCCGTGCGGCGGTAAAGGGTCCCCCGCACCAAGGGGCGTTGCCACTCTCATACTCCGGCCTACCCGGCGGCCACCCCCAAACCATCCGCCTCGTCATAATGCCGCATTGCCTTCGCCATCTGCTCGCGCATGACCAGGCGCAGCCCGGCCGGGGCCACCACCTCGACGTTATCCCCCAAACCCAGCAGCCAGCGCAACAGGGCGCCGGTCTCCGGCACCTGGACCCGCACCCGCGCCAGAAAGGGCGAGTCCGCCGGTTCGTCCTCGATGCGCTGCGCCGGGGTGATGGGGCAGACCCGCAGCACCTCGACCGCGTAGCCCCGCACCCGTAGCTCCAGGTCGATCACCTTGCCCCGGCCGAAATCGACCTGGCCGCTGGCGATCGCCTGGTCGAGGTTAAAGCCGGCGGCCTTGCGCCCTGGCTCTCCCAACCGCGCCCGCGCCCGGATCATGCGGTGCAGGGCATAGGTGCGCACCGGCTCGGTCTCGTCGTTCTTCAGGGCGAACAGGTAGGGTGTTGGCCCCCGATGGACCATGGCCTGGGGGTGGATCAGGGCAAGGAGATGATTCATGCTCTACCGTCGTTCAAAAAGCCGCTTCTGGTGGTGTCGCTTCACCCCACCAGACGGCACAGAAGTACGCCGCAGCACTGGCACGACAAACAAGCAAGCTGCGGAGGAGTACGAAGCCCGCCTGAAAACGGAACTGTGGCGGGTCGTGCGGCTGGGCGAGAAGCCCCGCCACACCTGGCAGGAAGCCGTGGTGCGCTGGGTCGCGGAGACCGACCACAAGGCTTCGCACATTAACGACTTGATCCATTTGCGTTGGCTTGACCCGCATCTTAAGGACAAGCACCTGGACGAAATTGACAAGGCGCTGATTGACCGTTTGGTGTTGGCCCGCAAACAAGAGCCTTCCCGGCATGGCAAGCCTTACAGCAACGCCGCCATCAACCGCATGCTGGCCTTGCTGCGGTCGGTGCTACGCCGGGCGGCCACGGAGTGGGAATGGCTGGACAAGGCCCCGGCAGTGCGTCTGTTGCCCGAGCCGAAGAAGCGTATACGCTGGCTGACCCATCAGGAGGCGGAGGCGCTGATTGCCCAGTGTCCGCCTCATTTGGCGGCCCTGGTGCGCTTCAGCCTGGCCACCGGCCTGCGGGAGCGTAACGTCACCGGGCTGGAGTGGTCGCAGGTCGATCTGGAGCGGCGGGTGGCCTGGGTGCATCCCGACCAGATCAAGACGCGCACCGCCCTGGGCGTGCCGCTCAATCGGGACGCCGTGCTGGTGTTGCGCGAACAACAGGGCCGGCATCCACGGCGGGTGTTCTGTTATCCCCTGCCACGGGACGGCGGGACGATCTGGACACCCATCGACAGCGCCAACTCGACCGCCTGGCACCATGCGCTGGAGCGGGCCGGCATCAAGGATTTCCGCTGGCACGATCTGCGGCACACCAGGGCCAGTTGGCATGTGCAGGCCGGGACGCCGCTGCATGTCCTGCAGGAGTTGGGCGGCTGGCAATCCCCGACGATGGTGCAGCGCTACGCCCATTTGGCCCCGGAACACCTGTCTGTCCATGCCTCACGGATCGAGACGCCGCTGACCCTGGTGGAACCGGTTCGCACACTTTCCGGCACACCTGAAAAAGAAAAGGCCGCATAAAGCGGCCAAGCTATTGAAAAGATGGTGCGCCCTGTGCGACTCGAACGCACGACCACCTGATTAAAAGTCAGATGCTCTACCGACTGAGCTAAGGGCGCGAAAACTGCTGCGTTCCCGGCGACTTCGATACACGATGACCACCTGATTAAAAGTCAGATGATCCGAGTGTCCTAGTGACGGAGCCGAGGCACTGAAGGGGCGGAATTATAGTCGAGCGCCCACTTCAGATAAACCCCGATGACACCCCGATGAAGGCCCGAATTCTGGCCTTGCCCGCTCAGGGCCGGGGCAGGGTGACGCCGCGCTGGCCCTGATACTTACCGCCGCGGTCGCGGTAGGAGGTCTCGCAGCCCTCGTCGGAGGCGAAGAAGAGGATCTGGGCCACGCCTTCGTTGGCGTAAATCTTCGCCGGCAGGGGGGTGGTGTTGGAAAACTCCAGGGTGACGTGACCCTCCCACTCCGGCTCCAGGGGGGTGACGTTGACGATGATGCCGCAGCGGGCGTAGGTGCTCTTGCCTAGGCAGACGACCAGGACGTCGCGGGGGATGCGCAGGAACTCCACGGTGCGGGCCAGGGCGAAGGAGTTGGGGGGGATGATGCAGACGTCGGACTTGAGGTCGACGAAGCTGTTGGCGTCGAAGTTCTTGGGATCGACGATGGCGGAGTTGATGTTGGTGAAGATCTTGAATTCGTCGGCGCAGCGGATGTCGTAGCCGTAGCTGGAGGTGCCATAGGAGATGAGGCGGTCGCCGGCGGCCGATTCCCGCACCTGACCGGGCTCGAAGGGCTCGATCATGGCCATTTCCGCCACCATGCGACGGATCCATCGGTCAGATTTGATGGCCATGGGACTCACTCCGGACAGGCGACAACAATAGGTGGGAACGGCAAAGGCGAGTAGGGCTATGGGGATAGCGGCGACTATGGCTATGTCCTAGGCAATGTGTGCGGCTGCTACAGCCACGCCAACGCCAATGCCGGCGAACGCCGCCCGGACGGCACCCAGGTCTCATTTTCCCGGCCGCACCAGCCCGATCAGGCCGGCCTCTTCCAGGGCCTCGGTCATGAGGCGGCGCACACACCCGGCGTCCTCGCACTGACGGGCGCTTTCCAGCAATTCCCGGGCCTTGGCGCGGCTGAAGTTGCGCACCACCCACTTGACGCGCACCAGGCTGCCGGCGCTCATGCTCAGGGCGTGGACGCCCATGCCGATGAGGAGCGGCACGGCCAGGGGGTTGCCGGCCATCTCGCCGCAGATGCTCACCTCGCGGCGGTGGACGCGGGCGCCGGCCACCACCAGTTCCAGGGCGCGCAGCACGGCGGGATGCAGCTCGTCGTAGAGCTTGGCGACGTGGGAGTTATTGCGGTCGACGGCCAGCAGGTACTGGGTAAGGTCGTTGGTGCCCACGGAGAGGAAGTCGACCCGTTGCGCCAGGGCCTCGACCTGATAGACCGCGGCGGGGACCTCGATCATGATGCCGATGGGCGGCAACTGGATCTCCAGCCCCTCCTCCAGCAGTTCGTCCCGGGCACGGCGGATCAGCTTCTTGGCCTCGTTGAGCTCCCCCATCGAGCTGATCATGGGCAGCAGGATCTGGAGGTTACCCAGGCCCTGGTTGGCGCGCAGCATGGCCCGCAACTGGGTGAGAAAGATGTCCGGATGGTCCAGGGTGATGCGGATGCCGCGCCAGCCGAGGAAGGGGTTGGATTCCTCGATGGGGAAATAAGGCAAGGGCTTGTCGCCGCCGATATCCAGGGTGCGGATGGTCACCGGTCGCGGGTGGAAGGTCTCCAGCACCTCGCGATAATTGTGGTACTGGGAGGACTCCCCGGGAAACCGGTCGCGCACCAGGAAGGGCAGTTCGGTGCGGTAGAGGCCGATCCCATCGGACTGCTCGTTACTCAGGGGCCGGGACTCGGAGACCAGGCCGGCGTTGAGGAACAGGGGCACCGTGTAGCCGTCGAGGGTCTCGGACGGCAGGGGGCGGATGCCTTCGAGCTCATCGGTCAGGGCGCGGTCGTCGTCGCGCAGGCGCTGGTACTCGGCCCGGACCACGGGCCCCGGGGCCAGATGGACGCGGCCGCGGTAGCCGTCGACCACCACCTCCCTGCCCTCCAGACGCCCCACCGGGAGATCGGCCACGCCCATGACCACGGGCACCCCCAGGCCGCGGGCGAGGATGGCCGCGTGGGAAAAACTGGAGCCCGTGGTGGACACCACGCCGGCCAGGCACTGGGCCGGGACGGCGGCCAGTTGGATGGCGCTGATCTCCTCCCCCACCAGCACGGTCTCGGGGCCATACTCCGGGGTCTTGGGCTCGACGTTCTGCAGGCGCATGAGGATGCGCCGCCCGAGATCGCGGACATCCGATGCGCGCTCCCGCAGGTAGGGGTCATCCATGGCCTCGAAGACCCGGGCGTGATCGGCGATGACGTCCCGCAGGGCGGCGGGGGCCCATTGGCCGCGCCGGATCAGCGCGACCGTGCCATCGAGCAGGGTGTCGCTCTCCAGCATGAGGCGCCAGGCATCGAAGAGGGCGCGATCCTCGGGTTTCAGGGTCCGTCCGGTGCGGCTGGCGAGCAGATCGACCTCCCCGACCACGGCGGCGATGGCGGCGCGGAAGTCCGCCTCCTCCTGGACGGGGTCCTTGGCCACCCGGTCGGGGACCGCCTCCAGGTCGGCCTGGGGATAGATGACCACCACCGTGCCGATGGCGATGCCCGGGGAAGCGGCCAGGCCCTGGAGAAAACGGCTGGGAAGGTCTTCCGTGCCCTGGAGACGGGCCAGCTCCCCACTGGCCTTGGCATGGGTGATGGCCCCGGCGAGCTGGGAGGCGATGGTCATCACCAGGGTGACCTCGTCGTCGCCGAAGCGCTGGGCCTCGCGCTTGCGCAGGACCAGGACCCCCAGCACCCGGCGGTTCTGGATGATGGGCGCCCCGAGAAAGCCGCGATAGCGCTTTTCGCCGGTCTCAGTGATGAAGAGATAGCGGGGGTGGGTGGAGGCGTCGTCGAGGTTGACGGGCTCGGCGCGTTCGCTGACCAGGCCGATCAGGCCGCGGTTGAGGGGCAGCCGCACCTTCCCCACCGCCCCGGGGTTGAGGCCATCGGTCGCCTGGAGGACGTGCTCGCGCTTCTCGACATCGGTGAGGTAGACGGAACAGACATCGGCGCCGACCGCCTTCTTGACGCTGTGGACGATGATCGCCAGGGCCTTCTCGAGATCCGGGGCCTCGTTGACCGCTTGAACGATGCGAAGTAAGTGCTCCAGCATGAAAACTACATCCAGCGTCTGGTGGCCCCGGGTAAGGGCGGAAAGTACTGTCAGATTAACGCCGTAGGACTGCCGGTAGGTGGCTCCCGACTGGCGACGTCAAAGGGAACAGGCGGAAAAAAACGGTTGTCGACTTGGCCACAACAACGCCCGGCTCAGGGGGCGCGGCGTTCAGCGTTCGGTCAGCCCCGCTGTAAGGAACGCCGCGGGGCGGGGGGACAAATCCAGAGCCCGGACGTCAGTGACTCAACCTCCCCCGGCCCTGATCCTGACCCGGTCCCGGACTTGGTCCCGGTCCCCGCGCACCAGTCACTGAGGCCCTCGGGGTAGAGCAGGGGCCGCAATTCGCCCAGGGCCTGTTCGTAGACGTGGCGCTTGAAATAGACCACTTCGCGCAGGGGTTGCCAGTAGCGCACCCAGCGCCAGCCGTCAAATTCGGGTTTGCGACTGCGATCGAGGCAGAAGGCATCCTCGCCGCAATCGACCCGCAGCAGGAACCAGCGCTGTTTCTGACCGATGCAGATCGGACCGCAATGGTGGCGGATGTAGCGCTTGGGCAGGCGGTAACGCAGCCAGCCACGGGTGCTGCCCAGGACGGTCACCTGGTTGGGCAGCAGGCCGACCTCCTCCTCCAGTTCCCGGAACATGGCGTCCAGGGGGGTCTCGTCGGAGCGGATACCGCCTTGGGGAAATTGCCAGGCATTCTGACCTACGCGCCGGCCCCAGAAGAGCTGACGCTCGGCGTTGCACAGAATGATGCCCACGTTGGGGCGAAAACCTTCCGGATCGATCACGGTGGCTACCCTGGCTGAAGTTGAATCAATTCTCCATGGAATTCATGCTTCGGGCAACCGTGGGGTTGGGGGGGCGGTAAGTCAAGCCGCCGGGTTTCGGGACGGCACCCCACCGCTAATCCCTGGTGGTGGCGGGGTGGCGCCAGGTGACCCCCGTCAGGGCATCGTAATTGCCGTCCGGGGCCAGGCGATAACCCTGGAGACCACGGCGGGCGGCGAAGAACTGGTCCTCGTACCAGAGCGGAATGTAGGGCAGGTCCGCCAGGAGGATGGCCTGGATCTGGCGGTAGAGGGCCGCCTGGCGGCT
>JAGVUH010000382.1 GCA_019136395.1 Gammaproteobacteria bacterium | reverse complement strand
TTCCCGGCGTTCCTCCTCGGGTAGGCAGGCGCCCTGATAGTCCTCTTCATCGCGAAAGCTCGTTGACTGGAGCTGGCCGCGAAAGGCCGTCTCGGCGTGGTGCAACTCGGGTTCACGCCGCTGGAGGGCTTGCTCCAGGGTCTCCAGCCGGGTTTTCAGCTCGGCAAGGATCTGGGTGGCGCGGTTGAGGTTCCGCTGGCTGCCCTCCAGGGCTTGGGTGGCGGCGTCGATGGCCTGAGTCAGGCGGGATTCCGCCACCGCGGGGTCCTGGTCGCCAAAGAGTTCCTGGCGCTCCCGGGCCAGGGCATCCCGTTCCGAGACCAAAGCGTCAAGGAGGGCCTGCTGCTGTTTGAGGGCCCCTGCCGCGGCCTGAATCCGTTCTCCTTGCTGGGCGGTCCGCACCTGGAGGGCGTTGATCGCCTGGTCCACGGTGAGCTTGAGGTCCTGGTGGGCCTTGCGCTGGTCGCGCCGGCTGATCAGTTGCGCCTGAACCCGATCCAGATCCGCCACAGTCAGGGCGTCCAGGTCGCCGGCCGCCGCTCTTGCCTTTGTCCCTGCTCCGAATGCGCCGGTGCTGGTCAGGCCGGTCTCTGACCTGTCCTCAGGGCTGAGGATGCCATAGGGTTGCAGGTCCAGGCTCAGGGCGGCGAGGGCCTGGTCACGTTCCACTCGCAGGTCGCGCGCCTCCGCTTGGAGCCGATCCAATTCCCGTTGGGCGGTTTCGCGCCGCAACGCGGTGGTTTGGGCGGCGTTATCGGCGATTTGGGCGGTATCCTTGGCTTGGTCCCAGCGGTCACGCCGCGTGGCGAGGGCCCTCTCCGCGATCTCGGCGGCGGCCAACTTGCTGGTGGTCTGCTCTAGGGTCTGGCGGAGTTCCTCCTGCTGGCCTTGCCATTGGACGATGCGTTCGGGCAAGGCGACCTCAGGGGGGGATTCGGGCCAGGGGAGCCCCAGCGCATCAAGGGTCGCCAATAGCTGACGCTGGGCCTCGGTGCTGCTGGCGGTCCGATCCTGCCGGTCGCTCAGGAGCTGCTGGCGGTCTTTGTCCAGACCGGCCTGGCGGATCTTGAGGTCCGTGATGGTGGCCGCCGTGGTCTTGAGGACGTCCTTGATCTGCTGGAGTTCTTGGCGGGTTTCATCCGGCAGCGGAATATTTCCCGCGGCATAGGGATGATCGAGGGCGCCGCACAGGGGGCAGGGTTCGCCGTCCCGCAACTGGTGGCGGGCCTCTTCGAGACTCTGGATTCTTTCCAGCAGGCTGAGCTGGGTCTCCAGCAATTCCCGCCGTCTTTCCCAACCCGCCAGGCGGTCGCTTTGGTCCGTCAACTCACGCGTCAGACTTGCGATGGCTTCGGCGATTTGCGCGTCCCGCTGATCCAGGTCCGCCAGGGCCTGGCGGGCCTCCCAGAGCGTCTGGGCCGCCGCCACCGCCTTGGCGAGCAGATCCCGACGCGCGCTGAGGTCGGATTGCCGCTGACGCCAGGTCGCCAAGTCCAGTCCCTCCAGGAGTTGTTGGAACTGAGACTGCTCTTCGGCCCACTGGCGGTAGAGGTCATCGCGTTGGGAGGTGGCGCTGGCCGCTTGCGCCACGGCCTGTTCATGGCGCCTGACGGCGTCCTCGGCGGCGGTCTGCGCTTGCCGGAGACTCTGGTCCTTGGCCAGCCACCGGTCATCCAAATGGCGCAGTCCGGCGAAGCGCTGGAGGAGGCCCGTGAGTCCCTCCAGCAGGCCGGCATCCGCTTCGGTAGCCGCCAACCGCGCCACCAGCTCGGTCGCCTGATGCTGCTGGGACGCCAGGGAGGTTTCATCGGCGCGTTGCTTATCGTGCAACTCTGCCAGGGACCGGGTCTGGTCCCCCAGGGTCTGGGCCGCCGTGGCGATGGGTTGCGCCTTCTCGGCGATGCGCAGATCCAATGCCTGGACCTGGCGGATGATCGGTAACCTCAGATTCTGGTCAGCCTTGGCCTGGTCGAGCTGGGCGCTGGCCAGTTCCAAAGCCGTTTTCTCCTCCCTGACTGCGGCTTCCCGCTGGGGAAGGACGGCCTGGTCCTCATCGCGGCGGCGGCGATCCTCGTCCTGGGCGCGGCGCAGGGCGACCAGGTTGGCAAAGGCCCCGGCCAGTTCCAGGGCCTGATTGGCCCGTCCGAGCCGCTCCCGCTCGGGGGCGAAGGCCCGGTCTCGGGCCTGCCAGTCTTCCAGTTGCGTCGCGATCCCTTGCAAGTCCCCTTCCAGCCGGATTAGACCCTCGCGCCAGGCAATGGCCTGGAGATTCAGGCCGATCCGGCCGTCGAGCTCCACTTCATCCTGCTGGCGACGCTCCAGGTCCCCGCGCAACTGGGCTTCATCCGCTTCGGACAAGAGTTGCAGGCCAGCCAGCTCGGCTTGGAGGACGCTTAGGCGGTTGCGTTCTTCGCGGTTACGTTCGTGGACGCGGATGGAGATCTGACTGTAGATCTCGGTGCCGGTGATCTGCTCCAGGATCGGTGCCCGCTCGTCGGGCGGTGCCTGGAGGAAGGCGGCGAAGCCACCCTGGGCCAGCAGCATGGAGCGAGTGAAGCGATCGAAATCCATGCCGGTAGCCGCCTCGATCTGGCCGGCGACGCCATGGAGGCTAGTCTCAAGCAAGGCGCCAGTGTCGGCGTCGGCGATCTCGTGCCGGGCTTGCTGAAGCTCGCCATTCGGCTTGCGACGGGCCCGATGCTGGCTCCAGTGGCAGCGGAAGCGACCGGCCTGGGTCGCGAAGGTGACCTCGGCGAAGCACTCGCCGGTCTGGCGGGACATGATCTCGTTTTCGCTCCTGGTGACTCTGGCCAGGCGTGGCGTGCGGCCATAAAGGGCCAGGCAGATGGCGTCGAGGAGCGTCGTCTTGCCGGCGCCGGTGGGACCGGTGATGGCGAAGAGGCCATCAGCGACATAGGCGGGGTGGGTCAGGTCGATCGCCCATTCACCGATAAGGGAGTTCAGGTTCTTGAAACGGACGTTCAGGATGCGCATGGCCCGACGGGGTCCCTAGTCCGCCAGAGGGTCAGCGTGGTGGAACGTGGCCAGGATCTCCCGGTAGGCCCCTAGCAGGTCCGCTTGCTGCTCCGCCACGACACCCTGAGCCTCCAAGCAGCGAGCGAAGACCTCCAGTTCGTCCAAGTCCCCCAGGCTTTCCTCGTCGTGTATCTGCTCCAGTACCCCCTGGACGAGGCGGTTGTTCCGGATGCGCAGGATTTCGGGGCGCGTGGTGGTTTCCTTCCGCGTGGGGGGGTCCTCCGTTATGGCCAGGAGCGCCTCCAGACGTTCGCGCAGATCACCAATCAGCGTCTCGCCCTCGTAGATCACCTCGATCCAGGTCGGAGACTTGGCGGCCACCAGTTCCTTCAGCCGCTCGGCCAGCCGGTCCCAGTCGCCCTGGATACGTTCGAGGGGTTGGAAGACCGGGATGGGGATGAGGCGGACGCGGCACCCTGGCCGACCGCCGTTTCCTTTTTCCCATTCCACCAGGCAGAGGCTCTTTTCCTGCCGGGCCTCGCCGAAGCCCATGGGCAGGGGAGAGCCGCTGTAGCGGCGGGTCTCGGCGCCGCCGACCCGTTGGGGGACGTGGAGGTGACCCAGGGCCAGGTAATCCAGGCTGGCGGGAAAGATGCCCGGGCTGACGTGGGCGAGGGAGCCGACGTACAGCTCCCTTACCCCGTCGCCTTCCAAGGTCTTACCTCCGGCGGTGAAGAGGTGGCCCATGGCCACCAGGGGGATCTCGGCCCCTAGCTCCGCGCGCCGGGCCTCGGCCAGGGCGGTGACGCTGGCATAGTGGTCGCGGATGCCTCGGATCAACCTGATCTCCTTGTCAGCACTGTCCTCCCCGGCCTCGACCCGCCGGATATCCCGGTCCCGCAGGTAGGGCACGGCGCAGATGATCAGCTCCGGTGTCCCGGCCGGGTCGCGCAGCACCAGGACCTCGTCCGCCGGATTCTCCGCCGCGCTGCCGATGACGTGGACGTCCAGGGCCCGCAGCAATTCCTTGGGGGCCTCCAGAAAGGTGGGGGAATCGTGATTGCCCGCGACCACCACCACATGACGACAGGGCGAGGTCGCCACCCGGCACAGGAAGCGGTAATAGAGTTCCTGGGCCCGATGAGTGGGGGTGCTGGTGTCGAAGACATCCCCCGCCACCAGCAGGACCGTCACGCCTTCCCGCTCGATCAGCGCCGCCAGCCAGTCCAGAAAGGCCGCGAACTCGTCGTAGCGTTGGCGGCCGTAAAGGGTTCGCCCCAGGTGCCAGTCGGAAGTGTGGAGGATTCTCATCCCGGGGCTCTCGGGAAGGTGGTTCGGGGAGAGTCAAGGTCAGGCAACCGGGTTTTCCTTTTCCAAGTTGTCAGCGGTATAGGCCTGATCCGCCCGGTTGGGTTTGTCGGGGTAACGCAGCCGCAAGAGGCCATGCACTACCATTGGATACAAAAAGCGCTGACGCAGGCTCTCCGAGTTGCGGTCAAGAATGACCGCTAGTTCGTGACGTGTTAGCCAACGACCTTCGCAGAGTCTCAGGATGATTTGCTCCATCTCAGAAGGAGTGAGTCGCTTTTGTCGTCGTGACGGCATCGCGAGTGCTAACAGCTCGAAGGTAGGTAGGGAGTCATCAGCCCTAGGTAGGGAGCTGGTGTCGCTAGGTAGGGAGTTAACGTCGCTAGGTAGGAAGTCATCGGCCTTAGGTAGGGAGCCTTCACGGTTATGTATGGAGTCCCATGCCTTATTCTCGGAGTGGACAGCGTCGGGCAACCGGTAGCGGCTCCACCGTCCCTGTCCCATCTGCGCCAGCGCTCCCTTGGCTACCAGGCCCTGCAGCAGTCGGGTCACGTCCGCCGCGTGGAGCACGCAAATTTGGCGCATACGCGCATTGTCGACGCTACCCTCGACGTCGGCCGTAACCAGGGCCTGAACTTCGTATTTGTTGAACTGATTAAATTTGTTACCGAAAATCCCTCCCAGCCTCGCCAGCGATTCCTCGGGGATCAGGCTTACCATGGGCAGGCGCCAGGTGACCCGGTCCGGCTGCATCTGCTCCCGGACGATCGGCGACCGCCAATGCTGCGAGGCCCATCCCCTAAGCATCTTGTCCACCCCGGAACCGGCCTTTTCCGCCGTACCGATCAGCATGAACATGGTTTGCAAGGCTTTGTTGCGGCACTCGCTGACGTTACCCCGCAACAACTGATCGAAGGAGACCAGCAGGGTGCCAGGGTTGGAAAACTCGAAGGCGTCGTGGAGCTTTTCCACCACGATGCCACCCTGACCCTGGTAATCAGCATGAATCAGGGCGTTGACCAGGGCCTCACGGATCGCCTCGTGGACTTCGGTTTCGCCTTTACGAAAAAGATCGGCATCAAGCTGAAAGGGTAGCTTCAGGTCAGTCAACAGGCGCTGCGCTACCCGCAAATAGAACTGGAACAGATTGGGATGCCAGGTACCATCGGCGGTGAGCCGATCACTCCAGCGCACGGCGGGGTCGCGGGAAAGCCGCTCCCGGTAATCCACGTGGTAACCAGGCAAGCCTTCGCGTAAGGGCTCATCGCGACCAAACATCAAGAGTCCCGCTACCGTCAATCCCTCCGTGCCACGCTTACGGTCAGACCGCCAGCCGCCGAGCTTGGTCAGGAAGCCCTTGTCGTCCTCGCTCAACCAGGGGTGGGTCGGTTTATGAGAAGCGAAGCGCTGGCGGTACTGGTTAACGCTGCGCAGGTCTAGATCGTCCATGTCAAAGCCTTCCAGAATGCGGTTGTCCGCAGGTTCCTCGGCCCGGTCGGAGAGCATCCGACCGACCTCCTGCTCGGTGCAGCGATAATCGCCCTCATCATTGCGCCGATAGGTTCCCGTGAGCGGGTTTTGGCCAAGAAAGATTGGACGCTGATTGCGCGATGCCTGCGGCACCCGGATGGCGAGAATGAGCCCATCCGGATGCGATATCTCTGCGACATCAGCATCGCCGCAGAGATTGAGGTTGACCTTGCCGCGATTGTTGACCGTATCCCAAAAGGCTTTCTTGAGCTTGCGCGGCTCGCGCACGCCGCTCACCCGCCCGTTATCTTCAACGCCCAGCAGAATCACCCCGCCGTGGCTGTTGGCCATGGCGCTATAGGTCTCCCACAGGCTCTTTGGTAAGCCACCCTGGGCCGATTTGAATTCCAGATCATCGCCCTCAGCCCAGTCAAGCTGGATGAGAATGTCGAGAGGGTTAATGGCCTGGCCGGTCATGGATGCATGACAGGGGTCGGCGTCGTCCATGAACCGGATCAGGATGGCCAAATTTCTGGCCACCCCGCCGTCAGGCGGACGACTCCGCGCCTACCAATGGGCCAGCAGCCGGCCTTCCTCGACCTTGTGGTCGAAGCGGCGCAGGGGCCGGTTACCGACCTCGACGCAGTCGCCGGTGGTGAGGTCGAAGGCCCAGTGGTGTTTGGGGCAGGTCAGGCGGCCGTCGACCAGGGCCAGATGGGGGATGTTGGTTTCCTGATGGGGACAACGGGAGTCGTAGACCCGGAAGTCCTCGCCCTGGCGGTAGATATAAAGAGAGCGGCCGTCGGCTTCGGCGAAGGACACCTCGCCATCCGCAAGGTCGGAGACGGCGGCTAGGTCATGCCACTGGGGCTCGGCGCCCAGGTTTTCCGGGCGGAACTCAGGCAGGTCCATCTTCAGTAGGATGTCCGTGGCCCAGACGATCTTGGCCAGGCCCAGGACCGGGAAGGCCATGAGCAGGGCGTCGATGATCTCGTGGGGGGTGGCGCCATTGCGCAGGGCCCGGGTCAGATACTGCTTGAAGCCGGGCTCGGTCTGGACGGCGACCTTGGTGATGACCGAGATCAGGTCCCGGGTGCGGACATCCAGATGGTCACCGGCCTTCTTGAGGAAGGTGAAATAGCCGGTCATGGCCTCGGGGCGAACCTTGACCAGATAGTTGAGTGCGTCGCTCATGCTGATACTCCCGCGTGATGGACTGAGCCCCGGACTGGGGCGGGTAGGGCATTATCCGCGCCACTGGCGGAGATATCGAGCATTCCACTCATCGTGAAAGAGGCTGTTTTAAAGAGCTTCCCTTGCCTGAGTTTGACTCCAGGGTAATCGTGCCTACAATTGTGGCAATTTGCCACGGGGTAGATGGCCATGAGTGTTTCGATCCGAATCGACGATGCCTTGTACGAAACCGCGAAGGTGCGTGCCAAGGCCGAGATGCGTTCTATTTCGCAACAGGTGTCTTACTGGGCCAAGGTGGGACGTGCCGCGCTTGATAATCCCGATCTACCGATCGAATTCGTGCGCGATACCCTGCAAGCCATGGAGGAAGAATCCGAGCCCTTTGAATTGCCGGACGCATGAACGTCACGCTGCAACAGCGACCGTCTTTCAAGCGGGTCTACAAGAAACTGCACCCTAACCAGCGTGCTGCCGTCCATGCCGCCATCCGCGAGATCCTGGCCGATCCCTCCCTCGGCGCGGAAAAGAAGGGTGACCTCGCCGGAGTCAGGGTGTACAAGTTCGACTGCGTCCATCAGCAGTTCCTGCTCGCCTACCTTTCAAGTGAAACGACGCGCACCTTGTTGGCCGTCGGCCCTCACGAGAACTTTTACCGCGACCTGAAGCAGAGTTCCGCAGCCAGATAGGGCCATCAAGGCGGGACGGACAAGCACCGGCCAGGTTTGTTATCTTTCGCCGGCCATGAACCTTGACACTAGTATCACCCCGGCCAGCTTCGTCGACCCGGAAACCGGCTTTGCCGCCTATGACCCCGTCCAGGCGGAGGCGGCGCGGCGGCTCGCGGCCGTGCATACCGCGCTCTTG
>JAGVUH010000624.1 GCA_019136395.1 Gammaproteobacteria bacterium | reverse complement strand
TCGCCCTCCTCCGGCTCCTTCTGCTTGATGGCCTCGATGCTGATGCCCTCGGACCCCAGGATGCCGGCGATCTCGGCCATGACGCCGGGTTGATCGAGGGCGGCGATGCGCAGATAGTAGGCGGTCTCGACCTCCGCCATGGGCAGCACCGGGATGTCGGCGATCTCGTCGGGCTGGAAGGCCAGGTGGGGGACGCGGTTGCCGGGATCGGAGGTCAGGACCCGGGCCACGTCGAGGACGTCGGCGACCACGGCGGAGGCGGTGGGCAGGGCGCCGGCGCCGGCGCCGTAGTAAAGGGTTGGGCCGACGGCGTCGCCCTTGACCAGGACGGCGTTCATGACCCCGTCGACATTGGCGATGAGCCGACGATGGGGGATAAGGGTCGGGTGGACGCGCAGCTCGATGCCATGACCGGAGCGGCGGGCGATGCCCAAGTGCTTGATGCGGTAACCAAGCTCGGCGGCGTAGGCCACGTCCTGGGCCTGGATGCGGGAGATGCCCTCGGTGAAGGTCTTCTCGAACTGCAAGGGGATGCCGAAGGCCAGGGAGCCGAGGATGGTGAGCTTGTGGGCGGCGTCGATGCCCTCGACATCGAAGGTGGGATCGGCCTCGGCGTAGCCCAGGGCCTGGGCCTCGGCCAGGACGTCGCCAAAGTCGCGGCCCTTGTCGCGCATCTCGGTGAGGATGAAGTTGCCGGTGCCGTTGATGATGCCGGCGATCCACTCGATGTGGTTGGCGGCCAGGCCCTCGCGCAGGGCCTTGATGATGGGCACGCCCCCGGCGACGGCGGCTTCGAAGGCGACGACCACGCCCTGGTCACGGGCGGCGGCGAAGATCTCGTTGCCATGGCGGGCGATGAGAGCCTTGTTGGCGGTGACGACGTGCTTGCCGTTGGCGATGGCCTTGAGCACCAGTTCCCGCGCCGGGGAGTAACCGCCGATGAGCTCGATGACGATGTCGATCTCGGGATCATCGACGACGGCGAAGGCGTCGTTGCCGATCTGGCCGATCTGGTCGAGACCAGGGATCTCGGGGTTGTACTGCATGGCCGCGGCCCGGGCGATCTTGATCTCCCGGCCGGCGCGACGGGCGATCTCCGCCGCGTTGCGGGTCAGGACGGTGACCGTACCGCCACCGACCGTGCCCAGGCCCAACAAACCGATCTTGACCGGCTCCATAATCAGTTCCTCTTGCTTTCTAAACGTTTGATTTCAATCCGCGGGGGCCGCGCGGCGGCGGTGCTCGCCCCCCCGGTCCAACATTGGTGCTGCTCGCGGCTATGGGACGAGGGAGGAAGTGCTTTAGCCGGGATAGCCGTCGCGGCGGAACATGTCCTTGATGCCGCGGACCGCCTGACGGGTGCGATGTTCGTTCTCAATCAGGCCGAAGCGGACGTGGGTATCGCCGTACTGGCCGAAGCCGATGCCGGGGGAGACGGCGACCTTGGCCTCGCCGAGCAGCTTCTTGGCGAATTCCAGGGAGCCGAGCTCGCGATAGGGTTCGGGGATCGGGGCCCAGGCGAACATCGTGGCCTTGGGTTTGTCCATATGCCAGCCGGCGGCGGCCAGGCCCTCACAGAGGACGTTGCGGCGGCTCTCATACTGGCCGCTGATCTGGCGCAGGCAGTCCTGGGGACCCTCCAGGGCGGCGATGGCGGCGACCTGGATGGGGGTGAAGGTGCCATAGTCCAGGTAGGACTTGATACGGGCCAGGGCGCCGACCAGGTCGGCGTTGCCGCACATGAAGCCGATGCGCCAACCGGGCATGTTGTAGCTCTTCGACAGGGAGAAGAATTCGACGGCGACCTCGGTGGCCCCGGGGACCTGGAGGATGGAGGGGGCGACGTAGCCATCGAAGACGATGTCGGCGTAAGCCAGGTCGTGGACCACCCAGATGCCGTGCTCCCGGGCGATGGCGATGACCCGCTCGAAGAAGTCGAGCTCGACGCATTGGGCGGTGGGATTGCCGGGGAAGTTGATCACCAGCATCTTGGGCTTGGGCCAGGAATCCTCGATGGCCCGGCGCAGCTCGGCGAAGAAGTCGATGCCGGGGACCAGGGGGACATGGCGGACGTCGGCCCCGGCGATGACGAAGCCGTAGGGGTGAATGGGGTAAGCCGGATTGGGCACCAGGACGGTGTCACCAGGGCCCATGGTGGCGAGGGCCAGGTGGGCCAGCCCCTCCTTGGAGCCGATGGTGACGATGGCCTCCTGGTCCGGGTCGAGCTCGACCTGAAAGCGCTGACGATACCAGTTGCAGATGGCGCGGCGCAGGCGGGGGATGCCGCGGGAGACTGAGTAGCGATGGGTGTCGCCACGCTGGGCGGCCTCCAGCAGCTTGTCGACGATATGCCGGGGGGTGGGCTGATCGGGATTGCCCATGCCGAAGTCGATGATGTCCTCGCCCCGGGCCCGGGCGGCGGCCTTCAACTCGTTGACGATATTGAAGACATAGGGCGGGAGGCGCTGGATGCGACGAAATTCCGGGACTGGGGCGACCACGGTGACCTCGGAGGCTTGAGGCGCTAAAGCGCTTGAAGGGCAAGGGTGAGGAGTTTACCGTCAAGCCCGGCGGAATAAAATCGGCTTGCCAGTGGCCCGGGTAGCCCCGGTGGCGACCAGGACCGCTATTCGTCTGATCCCGATCCCCGTCTATCCCGATACCTCTTTAACCGGGCACCCGTCCTTGCAGTTACCTGGTATCCCGGTACTTTTCCAGCCCCGTCAGTTCATGCCACATCGCCGGGCGGCACCACCTTGCTGCGCCGCACAAAATGGCTTTGTTTGGTAATTTGGCCTTTTTCACCTGGGGGCATGGAAACCATGCTCCCAATATCCTGGGCTTGAGTCTCCCCCTCTTCGGGCCAGGGGCAAAGGATCCATCCACCCATGCTAATATCCAAGCCATTGTCTTGATTGAAGTGCTTCGCCACCTGCCGCCATGAACAAAAGCGCCCTGCCCATCGGCATCCAGACCCTGAGTAAGATCCGGGAGGGTAATTGTTACTATGTCGACAAGACCGACTTCGCCCTGCGGCTCATCGCGGAGGGCACCCATTATTTCCTCTCCCGCCCGCGGCGCTTCGGCAAGTCCCTGTTTCTGGACACCCTGGCGGAACTGTTCGCGGGTAACCAGGTCCTGTTCCGGGGGCTGGCGGCCGAGAGCCGCTGGGACTGGTCGCGGCGCTACCCGGTGATCCGGCTGAGCTTTGGCGGTGGGGTAGTCCGGCAGCCGGGCGAACTTGACGCCAAGATCGGCGAGCAGTTGGCCGTCAATCAAGAGGCGCTGGGTATCTCATGCACGCAGCCAACGCTGGGTGGCTGTTTCGCGGAGTTGATTCGCAAGGCCCATGCCACCACCGGCGAGCGCGTGGTGGTGCTGGTGGATGAATACGACAAGCCCATCCTGGACAATATCACCGCGCCGGAGATGGCCCGTGCCATGCGCGATGGCCTGCGCGATCTCTATTCGGTGATCAAGGATTCGGACGCGCATATCCGCTTCGTCTTCCTCACCGGGGTCTCCAAGTTCAGCAAGGTCAGCCTGTTCTCCGGGCTGAACAACCTCAAGGACATCACCGTCGATGCCCGCTATTCAGCTATCTGTGGCTACACCGAGGCCGATCTGGACCAGGTCTTCGCCCCGGAGCTGGCGGGCTTGGACCGCGACCAGATCCGGGCCTGGTACAACGGCTACAACTGGCTGGGGGAGGCGGTCTACAACCCCTTCGACGTGCTGCTGTTGTTCGATGCCCGCGAGTTCCGCCCCTGGTGGTTCGAGACCGGCACGCCGACCTTTCTGGTGGAGGTGCTCACCGAACGGGGCTTCTTCACGCCCGATCTGGCCCAGGTGCGGGCCTCCGAGGCCCTGATCTCCACCTTCGACGTGCAGAACATGCCTTCCGAGGCCCTGTTGTGGCAGACCGGCTATCTGACCTTCACCGGCTCGCGCCAAATGGGAGCGCGCTGGGAGTACCAACTGGGCTATCCCAATCTCGAAGTCGAGTCCGCCCTGAACGATGCCCTGCTCAAGGGCCTGATGGGCGACGCCATGCAGGCCGAACGCGCCGTGAGCCGGCTCTACGATGTCCTGGTCGCCGCCGACTTTGACGCCCTGCGCCGGCATATCGCCAGCCTGTTCGCCGCCATCCCCCACCAATGGCACGACACCCATCCCTTCGCCCGTTACGAGGGCTACTACGCCAGCGTCTTTTACAGCCACCTTGCCGCCCTGGGGCTGGACCTGGTGGCGGAGGACGCCAGCCATCAGGGTCGCCTTGACCTGCGCCTGCGCTTCAACGGCCACATCTGGCTGTTTGAGTTCAAGGTGGTAGAGTTGGCCCCGGAAGGCGCGGCCTTGCAGCAGATCAAGGACCGGGGCTACGCCGACAAGTACCGCGCCGAGGGGCAGCCGATCCATCTCGTCGGCATCGAGTTCAGCCGCGTGCGGCGCTCGCTGGTGGGCTTCGAGGTGGAGACCCTTTGATAGTTCTGAAAGATATGTTCACACCCCATTGATGCCCGGGCTTTCATGGATAGCACATGCCGCCGATTCTCTTGCTCCCTCACCCCCCCGGCAAGAGAGGGTTGGGGAGAGGGGGGCTGAACGGTTGCGTTCTGAATAGGCATGGCGGCCATCGCCGCTCAGGGTCAGAGACTGCCGATCTACCTGCCGATCTACCTTGCTGTCTCGACGAACCTTGGGGTATGGTGCGGACATGAAATTTTCCCAAGCAGATCCCGGCGACGGCTACCTGGTCGAGGCCTACGCGCCCGGAAGCATCCAGATCGACGGCCGGATTTTCCACGTCGGGCTCATCCTGAGTCCCCGCAAACTGGTCCCGGACTGGGGGCCGGCCCGGGCCGAGGACTTGACCTCCGGGCACCTGGAGGCCCTGCTGGCCCTGGAGCCTCAGGTTATTCTCCTCGGCACCGGAGCCCGGCAGGTCTTTCCGCCCGCCGCCCTCCTGGCCATCGCCATGACGCGGGGCATCGGCATCGAGGTCATGGATACGGGAGCCGCCTGCCGCACCTACAACATCCTCATGGGCGAGGGCCGCGAGGTGGTGGCGGGGCTCTTGCCGATCTGAATTCCTTGAAGGGTTTCGCCCGACCCCTGGATGACGAAAGACGCTGCTGATGTCCTTCAAGCCCCCTGCTCATGAGGGGTCCCGCCACGCTCCTGACGATGAAAGCCTCCCTGGGGGCGCAGTCGTAGCCGGGCAGTGCCTTTCACGCTCATCCCCTATCCTCATCCCCTATCCTCATCCCTTGACCCCTGATGCCTCTTTAACCGGAGCCACGCCCTCATGGAACGTCGCATAATCCTGTCGATCCTGGCCGCCGCTGTTCTGGGCTTCGTCGGCATCATGCTGTTGCTGCCGGAGGAGCGGGAGGAGGACCCCACGCCACGCCTACCCTGGCAGGTGGAGCAGGATGCGCAGGGTCGGACCCGGGTCTTTGGTTTCACCCTGGGGGAAACGCCGCTGAGCGAGGTGCAGCGGGTCTTCGCCGAGAGCGGGGAGATGAATCTGTTCGCGCGGCTGGATAGCAACCAGCAGCCGACGGAGTTCGCGGTGGAGGCCTATTTCGAGCAGATCTACCTCAGCCGCCTGCGCGGTGACTTTGTGATCGGTATCCAGGCGGATGCCGCGACCCTTGCGCCCATGTACGAGCGGGGCCTACGGATCAGTCAGTTGGGCAGCGGGGCCAAGAAGGTGGAACTGGAGCCGACGGACATCGCGACCCTGGCCACTCTGCCGATTGCCAGTATCACCTATCTGCCCTGGAAGTCCCTGGACGCGGAGATCGTGACCCAGCGCTTCGGCACCCCGACGGACAAGCGGGTGGAGCCGGAGACCGGGGTGATCCATTGGCTCTATCCGGACCGGGGCATGGACCTGGCGATGGACAAGAAGGGCGGGGTGGTCATCCAGTACGTCAACCGCGACGCCTTCGGCCGGCTGATCCAGCCCCTGGAAGGGTTGGCCAGCCCGCGGACCACCCCCTGAGCCGCCTAAACCGGCATCTATTCGCGGCGCCCAGACTATCGGCATCATCGGGCATGATTTGGGGCGAATGGCGGCGGTGGAAGCCCCCGGCAGCTTGCGCTTAAACGAGCTGACACCAAACCGCCGTCAGTTCTCGGGGTAACCCTCGGGATTACTGGACTGCCAGCGCCAGGCGTCGCGGACCATGTCGTCGAGGCCGAGTTCGGCGGACCAGCCGAGCAGCGCCCGGGCCTTTTCTGGGTCGGCGTAACAGATGGCGATATCCCCGGGGCGGCGGGCGACCAGATCGTAGGGGATGGTTCGGCCGCTGGCGCGTTCGAAGGCGCGGACCATCTCCAGGACGCTGTAACCCTGGGCGAGCTTTTCCAGGGCGCGCAGGTGGCCCCGGGCCAGGTCGACGACATGGATATAGTCGCGGACGCCGGTGCCATCCGGGGTGGGGTAGTCGGCGCCGAAGACCCGCAGGCGCGGGAGCTTGCCCACCGCCACCTGGGCGACGAAGGGCAGGAGGTTGTTGGGGATGCCGTTGGGGTCCTCGCCGATGCGACCGCTGGGGTGGGCCCCCACGGGGTTGAAATAGCGTAGCAGGGCGATGTTCCAGCGCGGATCGCTGCGGTGCAGATCGGTCAGGATCTCCTCGATGAACAACTTGGAGCGGCCGTAAGGGTTGGTGGCGGCGGTGGGGAAGTCCTCGCGGATGGGGACGCTGGCCGGATCGCCATAGACGGTGGCGGAGGAACTGAAGACCAGGTTGCGCACCCCGGCGTCGGCCATGGCCCGGCACAGGCTGAGGGTGCCGCCAAGGTTGTTGTCGTAGTACTCCAGGGGGATCTGGGTGGACTCACCCACCGCCTTGAGGCCGGCAAAGTGGATGACGGCATCGAACGGCCGCTCCTGGTCGCGGAAGACCGCGGCCAGGGCCGCCTGATCGCGTAGGTCGATCCGGGCGAAGCCGGGGACATGGCCGGTGATGGCCTCCACCCGCCGCAGGGCCTCGGCCTTGCTGTTACACAGATTGTCGACGACGAAGACCCGATGGCCCGCCGCCAGCAATTCCACGCAGGCGTGGCTGCCGATGTAGCCCGCGCCGCCCGTGACCAGGATGTTCATCGTTTCTTCGCCCTCAGGTGTGGCAACCCCGCGTCCCACATTGACGCCTAACGCTGATCGCGCAATGATCGCGCGGTGATTGTACTCGCCGCGGGCGGGCCTAGCGCGGTCACACCGCCGGGGGCCAGGCGGCGCCTCTTTGCCGACCACCGACGACCACCGAAAGGAGCCTCGACGTGTCCACCACCTCCGCCTCTTCCTCCTCCACGACCACCACCCCAGGCACCGGCCGGTTCAGAATGCTGCTGGCGGTCGTGCCCTATATCGTGCTCTATCTGCTCGCCATCTGGCTGGTGGCCCTCACCGACGGCAATGCCGACCCGGGCCGGATCCGGATGCTCTGGCAAGGGTTCGTGCCCGCCGTGGGCCTGCTCGCCATCTGGGGCGGCTGGCAGGGGATGAAGACCAGCGCCGGCGGGACGCGGTCTTATCTCATCCGGCAGGTCCTCCATTGGCTGGCCACCCTGCTGGTGATCCATCTGCTGTTCGGCGAGACCCTGCGAGCCTTCCTGACCACCGAGGTGCATGGCTTCGTGGCCATCTACGTCCTGGGTCTGTCCGCGATCCTGGCGGGCATCCACATGGACTGGAAGATGGGCCTGTTCGGCCTCTTCCTGGTCGGGGGCGGGGTGGGCATCGCCTTCCTCAACGACAACGCCATGCTCCTGACCCTGGCGGGCATCGCCGTGGTCGGGGTGGGGCTGTCGGTGGTGTTCCTCCGGCGTACCCATCATTGACGCCCGCCCACGTCCTCGCCCTCACCTCCCGGGACATCGCGCGTGCCCTCCAGGCTCAGCCGGACCCGCAACCGCCGATGCAGATCCGGGTCCAGGTTGTCCGGCAGGAGCACCAGGGAGCGGATGGTCCAGGGGAGATAGGCGGCGGGGCGCGCGACGGCCCGCCGCCAGGATGCCAGCCCGCCGGGTGAGACCCCGCCTTTCCCGGTCCCTATCTCGCTCCCGCCCCCGCCCCTGACCCAGGTCCCATTCTCACTCCCGCTCCCGAGGCGGAAGTTCAGGACCACCAGGGCTGGGGTGACATAGGTGGTGGCCAGCAGCCGGGCGGGCACCTCCCGCCCGTCGCCCAGGGTCAGGGTCCAGTGGCCCTCCGGGTGCCAGATGGCCTGGCGCGGCACCCAGGGACAGCGATGCCCGACGGCCCCGCCCAGGGACCCGACCAGCCCGATCAGCAGGGCCAGGACCAGCAGGGTCCGCCAGGGCCAGGCCAGGGGGAGCAGGAGCACCACCGGCAGGGTGAGGCCATAGAGACCCAGCACGACCAGGCGCAGCCGGCGGGAGACCCCCGGGCGGATGATCAGGGGCGGCCGTTCGGCGGCTGACTTCATGACGTAAAATCTCCCCCCGTTCTACCCATAACACCCCTCACCAACCCCAGGGGACGGAGGCCGGTGCCCTGCCCGTCGCGCCCCGCCGCGGACTGACACCGGCGTCCCCGCGTCGGGAGGGCCGGCGCACCGAACCGCATCCCTCCCGAGGAGACCGCCCTGCCCATGGACGCCTACGACGACTTTCCCTATGAGAGTATCGCCTTTCCGGAGACCCATCCCAATCACCTGGCCATCCTCGGCCGGCTGCTGGGGCTGGCGACCCCGGACCCCGACACCGCCCGGGTGCTGGAGCTAGGCTGCGCCGGCGGGGGCAACCTCATCCCCCTGGCCTGGGGTCTGCCCGAGGCCACCTGCCTGGGCATCGATCTCTCCGCCCGCCAGATCGCCCTGGGTCAGGCCCAGGTCGCGGCCCTGGGCCTGACCAATCTGGAGCTGCGCCAGGGCGATATCCTCGATCTGGACGCCAACCTGGGGACCTTCGACTACATCATCGCCCACGGCGTCTATTCCTGGGTACCGGAGCCGGTGCGGCGGCACCTGCTGTATCTGGCCAACCAACTTCTGTCCCCGAGCGGGGTCTTTTACGTCAGCTACAACTGCCTGCCCGGCTGGCGCATGCGCGGCATGCTGCGGGATATCCTGCTCCATGCCTGTCGCGAGGCGCGGGGCCCGACGGCGCGCCTGGCCGCCGCCCGCGCCGCCCTGGAGCGGCTGCGCCAGGCCCTGCCGGGGCTGGACGCCCTCAGCGCCAAATACCTGCTGGCGGAGATCGCCAACCTCGACCAGGCCCACCCCAGCTATCTGCTCTTCGAGTACCTGGCGGAGGAGAACCGCGCCTTCCTCTTCAGCGAGTTCGCCGCCGACGCCGAGGCGGCGGGGCTGCGCTACCTCTGCGACACGGACCCCCGCACCCTCTTTCCTTCCACCTATGGCACCAGCGTGGACCAGGCCCTGGCACCCATCGAGGACGGCCTGGAACTGGAGCAGTGGCTGGACTTTGTCACCAACCGCAACTTCCGCCAGAGCCTGCTGTGCCGCGCCGATGCCCCCCTGCCGGAGGAGATCGCCATCGACCTGGAGCGCTTCGCCGGTCTCGCCTTCCGCGCCGACCTGCGCCCGGTGGCCAAACCGGATCTGCGGCGGGTCAAGGACAGCCCCTTCGTCACCGCCGCCGGCAAGCGCCTGACCATCAGCCAACCCCTGACCAAGGCCCTGGTCCTGGAGCTGGGGGCGCGCTTCCCGGACTCCCTGACCCTGGCGGAGGTCCTGCCCGCCGCCATGCGCCAGGTCGCGGCCGCCGGCGGCGGCGCCCTGGCCCAGGAGCTGGACGCCTGCCTGGCGGAGTTGTTCAGCCTTTTCGCTCACAACGCCCTCGGTGCCCGGCCCAGCCCGCGCCATCTGTCCCGCCCCGCCCTGGAACGTCCACGGGTCTGGCCCCTGGCCCAGGCCCAGGTGGCTAGTGGCGCCCGCCGGGTCACCACGCCCAATCACGCCAACCTGGACCTGGACGCCTTCGCCGCCCGCCTCATCGGCTATCTGGATGGTACCCGCACGGCGGCGGAGATCGCCCAGGCCCTGAGCGACGATCTGCTCCAGGGCCGCCTGGCGCCGCCGAAGGAGCTGGCCACCCGGCAGTGGCGCCCGGACCAGCTCCTGGCCCGGACCCGTCCGGCGGTGGACGAACTCATCGCCCTCTTCGCCCGCCAGGGGATCCTGCTGACCGAGGCGCCGGGGGGCTCGGTTTAGGTGACTGGTTTTCCGGGCCCTTTTCCCTTGGCACTGTGGGCCAGCGCCGTCGGGTGCCGGTGCTCCCGTCCGGGGGACGCCGTGAATCCATCCCTGGAGGCTTGGCAACCGCATCCATGCGGTTGACACCCCCGTCAGACGTCCCCCGACCCTCCTTCCGCGTACCAAAAGCCTCACGGCGCTTGGTACGACCGACTGAGGCCGATACCGGAGGAGAAC
>JAGVUH010000467.1 GCA_019136395.1 Gammaproteobacteria bacterium | reverse complement strand
GCTGGTGCCGGGTCTCAGGTTGACTACACCAAGATGTCGCCCGCCGAGCTGACCGAATATCTGATCTTTGACGCCAAGGGCTTCAAGCTCGACCAACCCACCCAGGAAGGCACGACGGGCAAGGAGCGCATGACCCAGGATGAGCTGCAGAAGATGTGTTCGGCCCTGCGCGGTAACCCCGCCGATGCCGCGACCGCCCAAAAGGTGCAGGCCCTGGCCGTCGCCTCCCGCGTCTACCCCGAGGGTGGCGTTACCCTGGGCGACTGGAAGAAGGGTGAGGCCTTGGCGAAGGAAGGCGCGGGGTACCGCATGGGACCCAAGCAGGATGACAACAAGAAAATGGGTGGTAACTGCTACGCCTGCCATCAGATGGACCTTAAGGTTTCGGCCCATGGCACCATCGGTCCCACCCTGACCGGCTTTGGCAAGAATCGCGGCAACACCCCCGAGACCCAGAAGTACGTGTACGAGGTGATTTACAACGCCCACGCCTACTTCCCCTGTACCAACATGCCACGGTTTGGCGCCAATGGCTTCCTCAATCAGGAACAGATCGCCGATCTCATGGCCTACGTGCTCCATCCGGAATCGCCCGTCAACCACTAGGCGCAATCCGACTGAGAGGTACTGAACCATGTCACTGTCCCGGCGAGAATTCACCCGCCTGCTGGCCTTGGGAGGCATGGCCGGGCTGATGCCCGGCGCCCTCCGGGCGGCCGCGCGCGGCGATGGCGATGGCGCAGCGCTCTATCAGGCGCCCCCCTTTGGCAACCTGCGCCTGCTGCACATCACCGATACCCACGCCCAGCTCAATCCCGTCTGGTATCGGGAACCCAGCGTCAACCTGGGGATAGGTCCGGCCCTGGGTCAGCCCCCACACCTGGTGGGGGAGGCTCTCTTGAGACACTTCGGCATTGCCCCGGGTGGACGCCAGGCCCACGCCTTGACCTTCCTCGACTTTGACGCCGCCGCCCAACGTTATGGCAAGGTCGGGGGCTTCGCCCACCTCGCCACCCTGGTCAAGCAATTGCGCGCTGAGGCGGGGGAGGGGAGGAGCCTGCTCCTTGATGGGGGCGACACCTGGCAAGGTTCGGGCACCGCCCTCTGGACCCGGGGTCAGGACATGGTTGGCGCCTGCAATCTGCTGGGCGTGGACATCATGACCGGCCACTGGGAGTTCACCTACCAGGACACGGAGGTCATCGACAATCTGAAGGCCTTCAAGGGCGAGTTCGTGGCGCAGAACGTCTCAATCTCCGACGAGGCGTTGTTTGACTATAAATTCGCCGACTTCCCGGGCTTTGACGAGAGCAGCGGTCTGGCCTTCAAGCCCTATACCGTGCGGGAGCTCAATGGCACCCGGGTGGCGGTCATCGGCCAGGCCTTCCCCTACACCCCCATCGCCAATCCCCAGCGCTTCATCCCCGACTGGCGCTTCGGTATTCAGGACGAACGGATGCAGGAGATGGTCGATCGGGTACGGGCGAAGGAGAAACCGGATGTCGTGGTGGTGATCTCGCACAACGGCATGGACGTGGACCTGAAGATGGCCGCCACGGTACGGGGCATCGATGTCATTTTCGGGGGCCACACCCATGACGGCATGCCCGCCCCCACGCTGGTGGAGAATGCCGGGGGCAAGACCCTGGTCACCAATGCCGGTTCCCATGGCAAATTCCTTGGCGTCATGGACCTGGAGGTGGGCAACGGCAAGATCAAAGGCTACCGCTACCGACTGCTGCCGGTCTTCGCCAACCTGCTGGCGGCGGACGCGGAGATGCAGGCCTACATCGACCAGGTGCGTCAACCCTACCTGGGGCGGCTGACTGAGCAACTGGCCGTCACCGAGACCAGCCTCTATCGCCGTGGCAACTTCAACGGCACCTTCGACCAGGTGATCCTCGACGCCCTGCGCCAGGCCGGCGATGCCGAGATCGCCCTCTCCCCCGGCTTTCGCTGGGGCACCAGCCTCCTCCCCGGTTCGCCGATCACCATGGAGGATGTCCTGACCCAGACCGCCATGACCTACCCGGAGACCTACGTCCGCGAGATGAAGGGCAGCGAGATCAAGACCATCCTCGAGGACGTGGCCGACAACCTCTTCAACCCCGACCCCTACCTGCAGCAGGGCGGGGACATGGTTCGCGTGGGGGGACTGGACTACGTGTGCGGCCCCAACAATGGAACGGGCCGGCGTATCACCGAGATGCGCCTGGACGACGGTCGCCTGGTCGAGGCGGACAAGACCTACAAGGTGACCGGCTGGGCGACGGTGGGCTCCCAGAGCCCGGGCCGGCCGGTCTGGGAATTGGTCGCCGAGTATCTGCGCGGGCAAAAGACCCTGGCCCTGAAGAAGGTCAATATCACCAAGCTGGTCGGCGTGGAAGGGAACCCGGGTCTGGCCTGAGGCGGGCCAGCGGCGCGGACTTCAAGTTGTACCCACAGCCATTTGATTCGCGATCAGGCCAGGCAGGGATAGGCAGTTGGGAGCGGTGAGATGTCCGACTCCCACTGCCGACGGGTACCGCGTCTTGCCTGAGTCCCGAAGTTATTGAGAAGAAGCCCATGATCACGAAGCACCCTCGGGTCCTCGCCTTGACCTTGCTCCTACTGCTGGGGCTGGTCACCACGCCCCTGCCCGCCGCCATGCCGGATTGGTTCAAGGACTCCTTCCTCTACCTCCAGGAAGAGGTCGACAAGGCCGCCGAGGAGGGCAAGCGGGTCGCCCTCTATTTCCACCAGGAGGACTGCCCCTACTGTCAGCGCATGCTGAACGTCAACTTCACCCAGCGGGATATCGTCGAACGGGCCCAGTCTCAATACAACTTCATCGCCATCAATATCTGGGGTGACCTGGAGGTGACCGACCTGGACGGCACCGTCAGCAGCGAGAAAGATTTTGCCCGCGCCCAACGGGTCCAGTTTACCCCGACCATCCTCTTCCTGGATGTTACGGGTCGGGTCAGCTTCCGCCTCAACGGCTATTACCCGCCCGAACGCTTCAGCGCCTTGCTCGATTACCTGGGCCAGCCGTCGGCCCCCGCCGGCGGCTTCGCCGAGTTCCTGGCCACCCGGTCACCGGCACCGGCCAGCGCCGAATTGCATCAGGACCCGGCCTATCTGCCTCATCCCCTCAAGCTTGATCAGCGTCCGAGTGGCATGCCCTTGCTGGTGCTCTTTGAACAGTCCAGTTGCCAGGCATGCGACGAACTGCATCGGGAGGGTCTGACCCGGGACGAGGCGCGGGAATTGCTCAAGACCTTCGACGTCGCCCTGGTCGACATCTGGTCGTCGGCACCGCTCACCACGCCGGACGGACGTGAACTGGCGGCCCGGGACTGGAGTCGGGAACTGGGTATCCACTACACCCCCACCCTGCTGTTCCTGGATGCCACGGGCAGGGAGGTCTTCCGCACCGACGCCTACGTCCGCCCCTATCACCTCAGCACCAGCTTGGCGTACGTCGCCACCGGTGCCTATCAGCGCCAGCCCGAGTTTCAGCGCTTCATCCTGGAGCGCATCGACGCCCGTCGCGCCGCTGGCGAGAGCGGCCCCCCCAATCTTTGGGACTGAGCGCGGGGGACTTTGGGACTGAGTGAGGGGAGGGCGCCGGCCTTGCTCCCCATTCACCATCCGGTGCGGTGGCTACTCACCCTGGTCCTCTGGCTGGTCGCCTTGCCGGGCCAGGCGATCCAGGAGATCCGCATCGGCGTGCTCAGCCATCGCGGCAGCGATCTGACCCTGGAGCACTGGCAACCCACCGCGGATTACCTGACCCAGGCCCTGGAGGGTTACCGGTTCGAGATCCTGCCCCTCCCCTTTGGCCGCATCAGCGAGTTCGTCGAAATGGAGTTCGTCGACTTCATCCTGGTCAATCCCGGCATCTACGTCGACCTGGAGGTGCGCTTTGGCATCGCCCGCCTCGCCACCCTCAACAACCGGGTCGGGGACCTGAGCCTCAACCACTTCAGCAGCGTCATTTTCACCCGCCATGACCGGGAGGACATCCAGTCCCTGGGGGATCTGAAGGGCAAGTCCTTCCTCGCCGTGGACGAGACCTCCCTCGGCGGCTTCGAGATGACCTGGGACGAACTCCTCCGTCAGGGCCTTGACCCCTATCGGGACTTCAGGACCCTGGGCTTCGCGGGTGACCACGACAGCGTGGTGCTGGCGGTCGGGCGGGGGGAGGCCGATGCCGGCACGGTCCGGACCAACATCCTGGAACGGATGGCGATCCGGGGCTTGATCGACCTGGAGGAGTACAAGGTCCTCAACCCCCAGCCCACCGACCGCTTTCCCCTGGTCCACAGCACCCGGCTCTATCCCGAGTGGCCCTTCAGCCGGCTCAGCCATACCCCCAACGACCTGGCCCAGCGGGTCGCCCTGGCCCTGCTCAACATGCCGCCTGATCACCCCGCGGCCCTGGCCGGCGAACATGCCGGCTGGACGGTGCCCCTGGATTACCAGCCGGTGCATGACCTCTTCCGCCGGCTCAAGCTTCCCCCCTACGATCAGGGCTTCACCTATTACGATGTCCTCCAGCGCTATCCCCTCGGGGTGGCGACCATTCTCGCCCTCCTGCTGCTCTTCGCCGCCCTGGCGTACCGCATCCATGGCCTCCATCGCCAGCTCAAGGGCGCCAAGTCGCGCCTGGAGGCCCAGCATCTGCTGATCCTCAACTCCGTCGCCGATGGCATCTATGGGGTCGACCGCAACGGCCTCTCCACCTTCGTCAATCGCGCCATGACCGAGATGACCGGCTGGAGCGCCAAGGAGCTGGTCGGGCGCAACCAGCATGAAATCCTGCACTATCGCCGCGCCGACGGCTCCCCCTTTCCGGCCAGCGAGTGTCCGGTGCTCATCACCTGCCAGGACGGCAAGGCCCGGCATATCCCGGAGGACCTCTTCTGGCGCAAGGATGGCAGCAGCTTCCCGGTGGAATACGCCTGCTCCCCCCTGCGCGACGCCCGGGGGGAGATTGCCGGCAGCGTGGTGGTCTTTCGCGATATCAGCGAGCGCAAGCGCCATGAGGAACAGAGTCGCCAACAGCAACGGGATCTGAGCCACTGGGGCCGGCTGGATACCCTGGGGGCGATGGCCGCCGGCATCGCCCACGAGATCAATCAGCCCCTTACCGCCATCGCCGCCAGCGCCCAGGCCTGCATCCGCCTGCTCGACAATGGGGTGGCGGCGGACCAGGGCGAGCGTCTGAGCGATGCCCTCGCCACCATTGCCCTCCAGGCCCAACGGGGTGGGGAGATCATCCGCCAATTGCGCCAGTTCGTGAACCGGGAGGAACCGGTCCGGACCTGGGTGGATATCAATGACCTGATCCAGCAGACGGCGGTCCTGATCCGACCCGAGGCCGAGCGATTGGGTATCCAGTTCGTGACCCGCCTCGCCCCCACTCTCCCCCGGGTGTGGGTCCAGGATGTCCAGATCCAGCAGGTCATCCTCAACCTCACCAGCAATGGTCTGGAGGCGATGGCGGACTCCGCGAACCCCGACCATGTCCTGACCCTCATCACCCGGCCCGGAACGGCCGGGGAGGTCGAGGTGCTGGTGAGCGATACGGGACCCGGGATCAGCGAGGGACTGCGCACCGAGGTCTTCCGGCAGTTCGTCACCACCAAGCCCCAGGGGATGGGCTTGGGGTTCGCCATCAGCAAGGGGATCGTCGAGGCCCATGGTGGTGTCCTCGATCTGGCGGTGACCGGGTTGGGTGGCAGCCTGTTTCGCTTCACCCTGCCCGCCCCGGGTCCCATGAACGGCTAAAATGGCGGCGGGGGGCTGACAGGAGCACCGGCACTGTCGTCCGGCTCCGCGCCCTCCCCCACCTGCCCCCCGGCAGGTGAAACCCATGCCAGCCGATTGAGGGGAGCAGCCATGGCCGCCCAGCAACCGACGATCCACATCGTCGACGATGACCAGGACGTGCGGGAGTCGATCCGCCTGCTGATGGAGTCGGTGGGCCTGCCCGTGGCCACCTATGCCTCCGCCCAGGAGTATCTGGAGCGCTTCAGCCCCGACCAGAATGGCTGCCTGGTCCTGGATGTGCGCATGCGGGGAATGAGCGGCCTGGATTTGCAGCGTCGGCTCCAGGCCTTTGCCGCTCATCCCCCCATCGTCATGATCTCCGCCCATGGCGACGTGCCCATGGCGGTGCGCGCCCTCCAGGCCGGCGCCGTCGATTTTCTTGAAAAACCTTTCAATGACCAGGCCCTGCTCGACGCGGTCCATCGCGCCATCCAGCAGGACGCCCTGCGCCGGGGTGAGGCCTCCCGCCTGGCGGAGATCAAGGAGCGCCACCGTCGAGGTCCATCGGGCGCGGGTCATGGAAAAGATGGAGGCCAGGACCCTGTCGGAACTGATGCGCATGCTGGTGACCCTGGAGATCTGCGAGGGCAAGGGCTGATGGTCTCCCGCCTGGTTAGGGTGAAAGTCACGGGAAAGCCTTTCATGATCAGGGTTGTGGCCTGCCGCCTCATGACAGTTTGCGTGAAAGTCACGGCAAAGTCTCCCACCTTCAGGAGCGTGGAGCGTCACCTCATGGCAGTTAGGTTCATTTCGCTCCTTGCGCTGGCCCTGATCCTCATGGGCCTGATCCCCCTCGCCCCGGGTTACCCGACCCTGGAGGCGGCTACCGCCCGACCGAAGGTCGGTCTGGTGCTGGGGGGTGGCGGGGCCCGGGGTCTGGCCCACGTGGGGGTCCTCAAGGTGCTGGAGGAGCTGCGCGTACCCGTGGACTGTATCGCCGGCACCAGCATGGGCTCGATCATCGGCGGGCTCTATGCCTCCGGCATGAGTCCGCCGGCGATGGACCAGACCCTGCAGGCGATCGACTGGCCCCAGATGTTCAAGGATGGCCCCGGCCGGGCGGATCTGCCCTTCCGCACCAAGGTCGAGCAGCAGGTGCTGCTCACGGACAAGGGAGTGGGGCTGAAGGATTGGCGGGTCCAGTTACCCCTGGGCTTGTTGCAGGGGCAGAACCTGCTGCTTCTGCTGGAGGAATTGACCCTGCCCGCCGCCGAGGTGCGGGACTTCGACCAGTTACCCATCCCCTTCCGCGCCGTGGCCACCGATCTGGCCACGGGCGAGGCGGTGGTGCTGGGGGACGGGGAGCTGGCGAAGGCCATGCGCGCCAGCATGTCCATCCCCAGTGCCCTGGTGCCCGTGGACCTGGATGGCAAGCTGCTGGCGGACGGTGGCATGGCCGATAACGTGCCGGTGGACGTGGCGCGCCGGCTGTGTCGGCCGGATGTCATCATCGCCGTGGACGTGGGCGCGCCCCTGGTGCCGACCAGCGAACTGACCTCCGTCCTTTCCATCACCGAGCAGCTCACCGGCTTTCTGACGGTGCGCAATGCCCGTCAGCAGATCGCCACCCTGGGGCCCCGGGACATCCTCATCACCCCGGACCTCAAGGATATCTCCAGCCTGAACTTCGAGCGCTCGGCGGAGGCGGTCGCCGTTGGCTACCGGGGCGCCCAGGCCCTGAGCGACCGGCTCAGCGCGCTCTCCCTGTCACCGGAGGCCTATCTGGCCTATCTGCGCGCTCGCCCGGCGCTCCCGGAGGACAAGCATCCCATCATCGATTTCATCCGGATCGAGAACGACACCCGGCTCGCCGACCAGGTCATCGAGCAGCAACTGACCGTCAAACCGGGAGACCGCCTGGACCCCGAGCGGCTGAACCGGGATCTCAACCAGATCTATGGCATGGGGGCCTTCCAGCAGGTCGATTACGGCCTGGTGCGGGAACAGGGCCGCACCGGTCTGGTGGTCTCCGCCCGGCCCTCCTTCATCGGCACGGATCGGCTGAATTTCGGGCTCTACCTGGGGGGGGACATGGGGGGTGATTCCATGTTCAACATCAGCGCCGCCTATACCAAGTCCCAGCTCAACGCCCTCGGGGCGGAATGGCGGACCTTCGCGCAACTGGGCAACAACATCACCCTGTCCACAGATTTCTATCAGCCACTGGATGCCGATCAGGAGTACTACCTGGATCCCTTCCTGAGCTATGAGCAATACAACCTGAGTCTGGGCAAGGAGGGTGACGAGGATGTCCTGGGCCTGAGGGTCCGGCAATTCCGCGCCGGCCTGGAGATGGGCCGCAACCTGGGGCACTGGGGACGCCTGAGTCTCGGGCTCTTCTACAGTGGCGGCAGCAACGCCGTACGGCATGGGGTGCCCAATGGGCTCCAGGGGGATTTCAACAACAGCGGCTTCACCCTGCGGCTGGATGCGGACACCCTGGACAGCCTGGATTTCCCCAGCAAGGGCTATTACGCCAACCTGCGCTATCGCGGGGCCCTGACCGCCCTCAGCGCCGATGAGGATTTTCAGACCCTGCTCCTGGATGGCGTCAAGCCTTTCGCCTGGGGCAAGTCCGTACTCATCCCCCGCGTTCACCTGGGCGCCACCCTCTCCGGCGAGCCCGGTCCCGAGGACCTGTTCCTGCTGGGCGGCTTCCTCAACCTCTCGGGCTATCAACCAGGGGATATCTCCGGCAAGTACGTGGGCCTGGCGGAGTTGGTCTATCTCTACCGGCTCAACGACGCCTCCGCGGCCTTCTCCCTGCCCCTCTATGTGGGCGGTTCCCTGGAGGCCGGGGGGGGCTGGGAATCCCTGGACAACTTCCAGTCCGATTCCATCCTCCCCGCTGGCAGCCTGTTCCTGGGCGCCGACACCCCCCTGGGTCCGGCCTATCTCGGGGCCGGGTTCTCCGACAAGCAATCCGCCCTGTATCTCATGCTCGGCAAACTCCTGTGGTAGGGCGGGGGTACCCGTTCAAACCCCCTCTCCCCAACCCTCCCCCACCAGGGGGGAGGGAGGAAGAGAGCAAGCTCTTGAGGTTGGGCGAGGGTACCCGTTCAGACCTCCTCTCCCCAACCTTCCCCCACCAGGGGGGAGGGTGTATGAGGGTCAGCACCTTGTGCCAGCAAAGCCCGCCGAGTGGGCGAGGGGTCTGAACGAATACGGGCGGGGAAGCGGGGCAGGTCCTCAGGCAAATTCCACCAGCAGGTCCTTGGCATTCACGTTCTCGCCGTGACGGGCATGGATGGCCTGGATCTGGCCATCTCGCTCCGCGGTGAGCATGGTCTCCATCTTCATGGCCTCGATGGAGACCAGGGGGTCCCCCTTGGCCACCTTCTGGCCGGCGTGGACCGCCACGGTGACGATGGTGCCGGGCATG
>JAGVUH010000517.1 GCA_019136395.1 Gammaproteobacteria bacterium | reverse complement strand
TGGCTAGTGGCGCCCGCCGGGTCACCACGCCCAATCACGCCAACCTGGACCTGGACGCCTTCGCCGCCCGCCTCATCGGTTATCTGGATGGCAGCCGCACGGCGGCGGAGATCGCCCAGGCCCTGAGCGACGATCTGCTCCAGGGCCGCCTGGCGCCGCCGAAGGAGTTGTCCGCCCGGCAGTGGCGCCCGGACCAGCTCCTGGCCCGGACCCGTCCGGCGGTGGACGAACTCATCGCCCTCTTCGCCCGCCAGGGGATCCTGCTGCCCGAGGCGCCGGGGGGCTCGGTATAGGTGGCCGGATACCCGGAGCCCTTTTCCCTTGGCACTGTGGGCCAGCGCCGTCGGGTGCCGGTGCTCCCGTCCGGGGGGCGCCGTGAATCCGTCCCTGGAGGCTCGGGCATGGCATCCCTGCCATGCACGCCCCCGGCCGGGAGCGCCGGCCCCCGCCTGAGAGGGTTTAGCGGCACTTCCGGCCGGGGGATACCTTGAAGCTATTCGTGCAGGCTCGGGCAGGGCATCCCCTCACGACGGTGGTCCCCTGCCAGGTGCCCAGTGCCAGTCGGCCCTGGCGGATGGGCACCGTCAGGGCCGTCGCGGTCAACACGCTGCGGATATGGGCGGACATATCATCAGGACCCTCCTGGTCATGGGCGTACCGGGCATCCCCATCGGGCACCTGACGGGTCAGATAAGCCTCCAGATCCCGCAATACGGTCGGATCGGCGTTTTCGGTGATGCGCAAGGAGGCACTGGTATGCTGGCAGAAAAGCTGGCACAGCCCGGTTTGCAGCGCCGCCTCCCGCACCATGCCTGCCACCTGGCCGGTGATTTCAAGCGGACCACGGCCAGGAGTGGAGAGGGTGATAGTCGCTTGATGGATCTTCATCGTTCACTTGTCTTGCAGAAGCTTGGGGCTGGAGTCATCGCGGGGGTCTAAGCGTGAGGGCCACTAGCCCCCCAAGGCCGATCACCGTGAAAGCCGCTCCCCCCAGGAAGCTGGCGGCCGGGCCGATCGCCGCCCACAATCTGCGGGCGATCAGGCTGCCCACCAGCGTAGCGAGGCCGGTGACCAGATCAAAGACGCCGAAGGCGGAGCCGCGGAGCGCAGCGGGCGCGGCATCGGCGACTAGGGAAGAGGGAGCATGGCAAAAAGAATAGGATAGAAAGGCAGCCAAGGTGCTAGGGTGACAGGACGTCCTTGGTCGCCAAGGATAACCCATAGGGATGATTGAAAATTCCCTAGCAATGGACTAAGGTTATGCACGTAGCGGTTGGTCAAAGAGTCGCCATCGGCCTCAGCAGGAGCCAACCGGGTTAGGCGCGGGATGGCACCGCGCCTTTCGCATTTATGGACTTGGTAATAGTTGAGCCATGTAGAGGGTGCGCCATGAACCAGGACACTGCCCTACAGAATGACTCCTTACCGGCGGCGGATGACCCCTTGCCGACGCCCTCGCGGATGGCCAAACGCCAACGGGCCGCGGAGTGCCTGAGCGCCATCGAACATCAATTGCAAAACCTCAATACCGTCCTCGAACAGCGGGTGGCGGAGCGCACCGCTGAACTCCAGGTGGTCAACGCCCTGCTGCGCGAGCGCGAAGAGAGCTTGCAGTTCGTCCTGACGGGGAGCCGTCTGGGAACCTGGGACTGGAACCTCGTCACCGGCGAGGTGAGCCGCAACGACTACTGGGCCGAGATGCTGGGCTTCACCCCCCAGGAGGTCGATGACGCCCTGGTCGAAGGCTGGCTTGAACTCATCCATCCCGAGGACCGGGAGCGCGCCTGGCAATCGATCAACGCTCACCTGGCCGGCAGTGCCCCCGTCCACGAGACCGAGTACCGCATGCGCACCCGGGACGGCGGTTATCGCTGGGTACTCGATCGGGCGCGTATTGTCAGCCGGGATGAGGCCGGTCGGCCCCTGCGCATGTCTGGCACCCACGAGGACATCACCGACCGCAAACACCTCCAGGAGGTCCTGGAGGAAAGTCACCGGAGCCTGATGACCGTCCTCAACGCCATGGAGGCCACGATCTATGTGGCGGACATGGACACCCATGAAATTCTGTTCCTGAATCAATCCGCCCGGCAGATCTTTGGCCCGGTCGAGG
>JAGVUH010000395.1 GCA_019136395.1 Gammaproteobacteria bacterium | reverse complement strand
GGGCCGATCCGTGACCCCGGCCATGGGTGCCAGGATCAGGTTGTTGGCGAGGGTGTGAGGACCGATCCGCAGGGGCGCGGGCGGCTGGCCCCGTCCCGGAAAGGACGGCGCTGCTTGTCCCGACGCCCCTGCCGCCATCCCCGGGCCGCTCGGGGCGGGGCCAGGAGCGGGGGCGGCGCGGCACGACGCGGCGGGGGGCGTGGAACCAGGGCCCGCGGTGTCTCCGCCCGGGCGAAGCAGTTCCGCCGGGAGATCCCGTGAAGTTGTCATCACCCGCCGGTCCCCGCCTTGGGAGGGCCGGCCTCGGCAACGACCGGGGTCGATCGGCGCCGTCCACTGAGCAGGATCCATTCCTCCTCGCCGACCGGGGGCTCCAGTTCGAACCAGGGGGCGTAGGCGGCGGCGACAGTCGGGGTCTGGTCCGCCAGCAGGCCCGACAGGGCCAGGCGGCCTCCGGTGCGGACCAGGGCGGCGAGGCGGGGTGCCAGTTCGATCAGGGGCCCGGCGAGGATGTTCGCCACCAGGCAATCGACCCGTTCGGTGGGCAATTCCTGGGGCGCCAGAACCCGGAGACGCTCGGCGACGCCATTCTCGGCGGCATTGGCGCGGGTCGCCTCCAGGGCCTGGGGGTCATGGTCCACCGCCAGGGCCGCCGCGGCCCCCAGCTTGAGGGCGGCAATGGCGAGGATGCCCGAGCCACAGCCGTAGTCGATCAGTCGGCTACCGGCCAGGGGGGTGCCATCCAGCCAGCGCAGGCACAGGGTCGTGGTCGGGTGGTGGCCGGTACCGAAGGCCAGGCCCGGGTCCAGTTCCACCAGGACGGCGTCCGGTTGCTCGCCCGGGGGGCGCTGGCCGCGGGGACAGACCCAGAGGCGCTCGCCAAAGCGCGTGGGGGCGAAGTCATCCCGCCAGGTGTGCTCCCAGGCCTGATCGGCGATCGCTTCCCAGCGGGGTGGAGCGGTTTGCAGATCCGCCAGGGTGGCGGCGAGGGTCTCGGCGGTTTGACGGCTGGCCGGGTCGGCCGCAAAGAGGGCGGTGACCAGGGTCTGGCCCCACAAGGGGGTGGTCCCCAGGGGGGGCTCGAGTTGGGGCTCATCCCCGGCGTCACCGAGGGTGACGGCCAGGGCGCCGGCATTTTCCAGGGCCGCCGCGAGGAGCGGCGCCCGCTCACGGTCGGTGACGAGGGTCAGTTGCAACCAGGGCATGTCAGGTCGGGCGGGGGCGCGGATAGTAGGCGGACAGGATTCATGGGCGTGAGGGCCGTCGGCAGTAAGGGTATCCGTCGGTGGCGATCCATCGCCGCCAAAGCCTTGGCCCCGCCGGCTGGATCGCCCTGTTGGTCTTCAACCTGGCGGTAAGAGATGGAGGGGTTGGTCAGAGCCCCAGTTTCTTTTCCAGATAGTGGATGTTCATGCCCCCGGCGCGGAAGGCGGCGTCGGTGAGGATGCGGCGTTGCAAGGGGAGGTTGGTGTGAATTCCCTCGATGACCGTTTCCCGCAGGGCATTGCTCATCCGGGCCAGGGCGGCGGGGCGGTCCTCGCCATGGGCGATGAGCTTGCCGATCATGGAGTCATAGTAGGGCGGCACATAGTAGCCGCTGTAGATGTGCGTCTCCATGCGGATACCCGGCCCGCCGGGGGCGTGAAACTCCTCGATGCGCCCCGGGCTGGGGATGAAGGTATCGGGATGCTCGGCATTGAGGCGGCATTCGATGGCATGGCCCCTGATCTGGATGTCCTCCTGGTGGTAGCGCAGGGGCTCCCCGGAGGCGATGAGGATCTGCTCCTTGACGATGTCCACCCCGGTGATCATTTCGGTCACGGGATGTTCCACCTGGACCCGGGTGTTCATTTCGATGAAGTAGAATTCGCCATTCTCGTACAGGAACTCGAAGGTACCGGCACCCCGGTAGCCGATGCGCCGGCAGGCCTCTGCGCAGCGTTCGCCGATCCGGGCGCGCTGCTCCGCGGTGATCCCCGGGGCCGGGGCCTCCTCCACCACCTTCTGGTGCCGGCGCTGCATCGAACAGTCCCGCTCCCCAAGGTGGATGGCGTTGCCCTGGGTATCGGCCAGGAGCTGGAACTCGACGTGGCGCGGGTTCTCCAGGTACTTCTCCATGTAGACCATGGGATTGCCGAAGGCGGCACTGGCCTCGGCGCGGGTCAGGGCGATGGCATTGAGCAGGGTGGCCTCGGAATGGACCACCCGCATGCCGCGGCCACCGCCCCCCCCGGAGGCCTTGATGATGACCGGGTAACCGATCTCCCGCGCCAGCCGCAGGGTGCGCTTCTTGTCATCGTCCAGGGGGCCATCGGAACCGGGAACGCAGGGCACCCCCGCCTCCTGCATGGCGCGGATGGCGGAGACCTTGTCCCCCATCAAGCGGATGGTCTCGGCCCTGGGGCCGACGAAGATGAAGCCGCTCCGTTCCACCCGCTCGGCAAAGTCGGCGTTCTCGGACAGGAAGCCGTAGCCCGGGTGGATGGCGACGGTATCCGTGACCTCGGCGGCACTGATGATGGCGGGGATGTTGAGGTAACTCCCCGCCGACTGCGCCGGGCCGATACAGACCGTTTCGTCCGCCAGCAGCACATGCTTGAGTTCCCGGTCGGCCTCGGAGTGCACGGCAACGGTCTTGATGCCGAGTTCGCGGCAGGCGCGCAGGATGCGCAGGGCGATTTCGCCGCGATTGGCGATGAGCAATTTCTCGATCATGGTGGTGCGATCCGCGTCAGAACGCTGACGATGCCGTGGGGACCTCGGGAGGTAGGCTCGCCAAGGGGGAGAGGGGGAGCACCTGCCCCAGGACGGGGGCGCGGCCCCGTGGACCCTGAGAGGCGATGGCTACTCGATGACGAACAGAGGTTCGTTATATTCCACGGGCTGGCCGTTTTCCACCAGGATGCGCTTGATGGTGCCGGCCTTCTCGCACTCGATCTGGTTGAGGATCTTCATCGCCTCGATGATGCAGAGGGTGTCGCCAACTTTGACGCTGTCCCCCTCCTCGACGAAGGCCCGGCTGCCGGGCGAGGGTGAGCGATAGAAGGTACCCACCATGGGCGACCGCACCAGGCTGCCCTCGGGGAACTCGGCGCCGGGACTTTCCGGGGTCCTGGCGGGCTCCGGGGCCGACAGGGCCGGGGGCGAGACCGGCGTGGCGGGTGGCAGGGGAGCGGCCGGCATGTAGAGCGGGGCGGCCGTGGCGCTGGCGCGGCTGATGCGGACCGATTCCTCGCCCTCGCGGATCTCGATCTCCGCGATATCGGACTGTTCCAGGAGCTCGATGAGTTTCTTGACTTTGCGGATATCCATGGGGTGTCTTGTCAGTCAGGGGTGGTGTCCCGGGCCAGCCGCTCGGCGGCGGCGCGCAAGGCCAGTTCGTAGCCCGTCGCGCCCAGACCGCTGATCACGCCCAGCGCCAGGTCCGAGAAATAGGAGTGGCGCCGAAAGGGTTCGCGGGCGTGGACGTTGGACAGGTGCACCTCGATGAAGGGAATGGCCACCGCCGCCAGGGCATCGCGCAGGGCGACACTGGTGTGGGTAAAGGCCGCCGGATTGAAAAGGATAAAGGCCACGCCTTGGGCCGGGGCCTGGTGGATGGCCTCGATCAGCTCATGCTCGGCGTTGCTCTGGCGGAAGCTCAGGGTCTGACCCAAGTCGTTGGCCAGACGACGCAGACGGTCCTCGATCCCGGCCAGGGTGACATGACCGTAATGGCCGGGTTCCCGGACACCGAGCAGATTCAGGTTGGGACCGTTGAGGACCAGGATGGATGCCATGGAGAATTCTTTGCCAGAGCGGGGAGGTACACCAAGCTTGGTCGTTGGCGGCCTGACCCGGGCGTGACTCCGGGCTGCGTAGGGGCGGATTGTGCGGATTCCCCGGGATGCTGTCCAGTTCCGCGCCGCTGGTGTCCCGCGCCGCTGGTTGTTCCACGCCGCTGGTCCAGAACGACGGTCAATGGAAGGCGCGGGATGCTTGCCCGGCACGAAGCCGCTTTTGCTCGGCAGCGGGAAGGTTGGATGGACCTGGCGGGGGTGACGACCGCGGGGAGGCAGCCATGAAGGCTCCCGGGACCGCTGGCGGATGTACCCCAAACGACGCTGCCAGGACTGGAGCAGCCGGAGATTAACGGGTCTGATCCTGGGCCGCCTGGGTAATCAGCGGCGGCAACCAGTCCCCCAGGGCCTGCTGCGTGAGCTCGCCGAAGTGATCATGCACCCGCCGGCCCCGGTGATCGAAGATCACGGTGAACGGCAAGCCCTGCAAGCGGTTACCGAGGCGGCGGGACAGTTCCACCGCCTCGCCGCCGCCCAACAGAATGGGGTAACTGACGGGGTTTTGGGCCAGGTAAGCCCTCACCTCGGCGGCCGTGTCGATGGCGATCCCCACCACCCGCAACTGATCGCTGACCCCCTGGGTCGCCTGGAGGAGGCGCAGGTCGCGCTGGCAGGACTGACACCAACTGGCCCAGAAGTGCAGGACCAGGACCTTGCCCACCCAGGAGGCGCTGTCGATTTCCTCACCCGTCAGGGTGGGCAGGCTGAAGCCGGGCAGTTCCGTGAGCCGTTCCGTGGTCGTCTGCCGGAAATCGGGTAATTGCACGCTGGGGGGCTTGGTATCCCCGAGCCAGGGTTGGCCAAAGATGGCGATCAGGATGCTGATGGCACCCGCCAGGAGGGTGACCAGGATCGCCTTGCCCGCCTTCAAGGCAACAGACCGCGTAGATGGGCGGTGAACTCGGCCGCTGGCATGAAGCCGACGATGCGGCGATCACGGCGTTCCTGGCCCTGGGCATCGAAGAAGAGCATGGCCGGGGGGCCGGGAATCCCGAATCGGCCTTGCATTAGGGCCTGATCCTCGGCGTCGTTCGCCGTGACATCGGCCTTGAGCAGGACGAAGCGGGCCATTTCGGCGGCGACGGCGGGGTCGGAGAAGGTATAGCGCTCCATCTCCTTACAGGAGACGCACCAGTCGGCATAGAAGTCCAGGAGCACGGGGCGGCCCGCGCTCCGCGCCGCCGCCAATTCCCGCTCCAGCCCCGCCGGACCCTTGATGGCCTTGAACTGGACCCCTTGCGGCGCGCCGGCGGAACCACCGGTCCCCAGGCCCAGGTTGAGTCCGCGCAAGGGTTGGAGGGTGTCCTTACCACCCGCCGCGGCCCCCACCAGCATCAGGGCGCCGTAAACCAGCATGACCAGCCCCAGGCCTTGCCATAGCTTGCGCCAGCCACTGGCGTCGGGGGGCAGATGGGTGATGGCCCCGAGGTAGATGGCCGAGCAGATCAGCAGGCCCCCCCAGAGCAGCAGGCTGACGGCGGGCGGCAGGATACGCTCCAGGAGCAGGATGGCGACCCCCAGCAGGGTGACGCCGAAGACCGCCTTGACCGCCTCCATCCACACCCCCGCCCGGGGCAGCAGTTTGCCCGCCGAGGTGCCGATGGCCAGTAGCGGGGCGCCCATCCCCAGGCCCAGGGCGAAGAGGGCGGCGAACCCGAGCAGGGCGTCGCCGGTCTGGCTGATAAAGATCAGGGCCCCGGCCAGGGGCGGGGCCACGCAGGGCCCGACGATCAGGGCGGACAGGGCGCCCATGATGGCCACGCCGATCAGGTGCCCCCCTTGCTGGCGCTGGCTGAAGGTGGCGATCCGGGTCTGGAGGCTGGAAGGCAGTTGCAGGTCATAGAAGCCGAACATTGACAGGGCCAGGGCGACGAAGACCAGGGCGAAGAAGCCAAGGATCCAAGGATCCTGGAAGGCCGCCTGGAGGTTGGCCCCCCCCAGGCCCGCCAGCAGGCCGGCGAGGGCGTAGGTCAGGGACATGGCCAGGACATAGGTCAGGGACATCCAGAAGGCCTTGCGGGTGGAGATCCCCGGGCCATGGCCGGCGATGATCCCGGAGAGGATGGGGATCATGGGAAAGACGCAGGGGGTCAGGGCCAGCAGCAGGCCGAAGCCAAAAAAGAGCCCCAGGGTTGCCCACAGGCTGCCGCTGGCCAGGGTGGCGGCAATCCGGTCCTGCTCGCTTTGAGATGGCTCCAGGGAGGCCGCTGACGCCACCGCTGGCACCGGCATCGGCGCGGGGGTGGGGCTGGCGGTGACGGGGGGGCTGGCGGCCGCCACCTGGTTCTCAGCCGCACCAGCCTGAGTCACGGCTGACTGTGCCATACCAGCCTGAGCCGCGCCTGTTCCAGCCGCGCCGACCTCAGCAGCCAGCCCCCCCTCGGCTTGAGTCGCCGGCAGGCTCAACTCGACCCGGGTCTTTTGGGGGGGATAACAGACGCCAATGTCGGCGCAGCCCTGATAACTGGCGGTCAGGGCGATGGCCCGGGCCTGGGCGTCGGTCCGGAGCCCGGCGATGGGCACCTCCACCTCGATGCCCTCCCGATAGAGGTGGACATCACCCAGGCTGCCATCCGGTCGGACGGCGTTCGAAACCCGCTCCGCCTCTGGCCAGGCCACCTCACCCAGGCTGATCCCGGCGGGGCCTTCCAGTTTCAGGGCCAATTTGTCCCGGTAGAGGAAGGTCCCGGGGGCGATGGTCCAGCGCAGACGCAGACGATTGGGAGCGATGGGTTCGATGGCCAGGCGAAAGGCCTCTT
>JAGVUH010000278.1 GCA_019136395.1 Gammaproteobacteria bacterium | reverse complement strand
TCGGCATCGCCGCGCTGGCCTTCATCGGCATCTTCTTCTTCGGTATCGGCTTCCCGTGGATTGTGCTGATGGCGGCCATCCTCGGCGCCATCGGCGGCAAGGTCATGCCTGCCAGGTTCCGCGCGGGTGGCGGCCATGGCGCAGCGAACAAGACCTATGGTCCCGCGCTGATCGACGACCACACCCCGCCGCCCGCGCACGCCAGGTTTTCCTGGCCCAAGCTCGCCCTCACGGTCGCGCTCTTCGTCGCTGTCTGGGTCGTCGCGATGCTCGCGGTCCAGGGCGTGCCGAGCCTCTCTGACATGGGTGCGTTCTTTACCAAGGCGGCCTTCCTCACCATCGGCGGCGCGTACGCGGTGCTACCCTACGTCTACCAGGGCGCTGTCGAGCATTTTGGCTGGCTGACCGGCCCGCAGATGATGGACGGGCTCGCGCTCGGCGAGACCACGCCGGGGCCACTGATCATGGTCGTCACCTGGGTTGGCTACCTCGGCGGCGTGACCAAGGAGGTCGTCGCGAACCCGGTGCTGGCGGGCATCGCCGGGGCGTCGGTCGCCACCTTCTTCACCTTCCTGCCGTCGTTCCTCTTCATCCTCGTGGGCGGGCCGCTGGTCGAGGCGACGCGCGGGGAGTTGCACTTCACCGCGCCGCTCACCGCCGTCACGGCCGCCGTAGTCGGCGTGATCCTCAACCTCGCCGTATTCTTCGCCTGGCATACCTTCTGGCCGCGGGCAACCGACGCCGTGCCCTTCGCCGCACCGTTCGACAGTTTCGCCGTGGCCGTCGCCATCGCCGCCTCCGTCGCCCTGTTCCGCTACCAGGTCGACATCATGAAGGTGATCGCCGCCTGCGCCCTGGTGGGGCTCGCCTACACACTCCTAACCTAATCTCGGCGCCAAACCGGCCGCTTGACTGACCTCCCTTCGCAGGTAACTTACCCTCGCGCGCACACTAGCCTCTTTGCACCCTTAGCCAGGAAGCACCATGACCCCGGACGACTTTATCAAGAAATGGCGGGGGGTAACCCTCAAGGAAAGCGCCTCCACCAAGGAACACTTCCTCGACCTTTGCCATCTGCTCGGCGAACCGACGCCCATCGAGGCGGACCCCCAAGGGACCTGGTTCACCTTCGAGAAAGGCGCGCACAAGGCCGGGGGTGGCCAGGGCTTCGCCGATGTCTGGCGGCAGGGCTGTTTCGCCTGGGAGTACAAGAGTCCCGGCGCCAATCTGGACAAGGCCTTCCAGCAACTCCAGAACTACACCCCCGCCCTGGAATATCCGCCCCTCCTCATCGTCTCGGATATCCAGCTCATCCGCCTCAGTACCGCCTTCACCGGGCTGGTACCCAAGACCATCGATCTGACCCTCGACGACCTGCGCGACCCGGCCAAGCTCAACCTCCTCAAGTGGGCCTTCACCCACCCCGAACGCCTCCGGCCAGCGGAGACCCGGGCGCAACTCACCGAACAGGCCGCCAGTCAGCTCGGCGCCCTGGCCCAGACCTGGCGTGGCCGCGGCCATGACCCGGCGCGGGTGGCGCACTTCTGTCAGCAGGTGCTGTTCTGCCTCTTTGCCGAGGACATCGACCTCCTGCCCAACCAGATGTTCACGCGGATGCTCAAGGCGGCCCAGGCCCAGCCGGTGAAGGCCCAGGGACGATTCGAGGCCCTGTTCGGGGCCATGGCCACGGGCGGGGAGGTGGGTTTCGAGTCGGTCGACTGGTTCAACGGTGGCCTCTTCACCGATGCTCAGGCCCTGCCCCTGGAGCTAGAGGACCTTCAGCAACTCCTCGCCCTCGCCGCCCTGGACTGGCAGGCCATCGACCCGACCATCGCCGGCACCCTGTTCGTGCGCAGCCTGGACCCGGCCCTGCGGGCGCAATTGGGCGCCGAATACACCGACCCGGCGACCATCATGCGCCTGGTCAACCCGGTGGTGCTGGACCCGCTGCGGGCGGAATGGGCGGCGGTCAAGGGCGAGATTCAAGGCCACCTCGACAAGGCCCAGGCCGCCCGGTCGCCCGCCGCGGCGACCAAGGCGCGCAATGCCGCGATGGAGTTGTATCAGGGTTTCCTCCATCGGTTGCAGCAATTCCGTGTCCTCGATCCGGCTTGTGGATCGGGAAACTTCCTGCTCCTGTCCCTGCTGGGCCTGAAGGACCTGGAGCACCAGGTCATTACCGAGGCCGAGGGCATGTGCCTGCCGCGCCAATTCCCGATGGTCGGGCCGGAGAACGTGCTCGGCATCGAGATCAACCCCTTCGCCGCGGAACTGGCGCGGGTGTCGCTGTGGATCGGCGAGATCCAGTGGATGCTGAACCACGGCTTCGCCCTGGCCAAGTCACCCATCCTGCGCAACCTGGACAATATCCAGTTGCGGGATGCCATTCTGAACCCCGACGGGACCGAGCCGGAATGGCCAGAGGCGGATGTCATCGTTGGCAATCCACCCTTCCTGGGGGATAAGAAGATGCTTGGCGCGCTCGGCGCTGAGTATGTGACCCGTCTCCGCTCTCAGTATCAGGGAAGGGTGCCTGGCGGGGCTGATCTCGTGACCTATTGGTTCGAGAAGGCCCGGGCACAGATCAATGCCGGCAAGGTCAGGCTAGCCGGCTTGGTCGCCACCAATAGCATTCGTGGTGGCGCCAATCGCAGGGTACTGGAGCGGATTGTAGAGACCGGTAGCATTTTCGAAGCCTGGTCGGATGAACCCTGGATCAACGACGGGGCGGCAGTCAGGGTATCGCTGGTTGCCTTTGGTCCCCACACCTTTAGTTCCTCCCTGGAAGGAAAGGGAAATCAGGCTGTGCTGAATGGGGAAACAGCGGCGGTCATTCATGCTGACTTGACGCCAGGCTCAGCGAAATCAGTTGATCTCACCAAGGCGACCCGATTGAGCGCGAACGCTGGAGTGTCTTTTATCGGTACCCAGCAGAATGGTCCCTTTACCGTTTCTCCGGAGATGGCGCGAAAGTGGTTGGTTCTGCCGAATCCTCATGGAGCCCCTAACTCCGAAGTCGTTAAGCCGTGGAGAAATGGGCTGGATATCACCCGACGATCCTCGGATACCTGGATTGTTGACTTCGGCACTGAACGGCAGGAGGCCGAGGCAGCCCTTTACGAGGAGCCGTTCAATTACGTCCTCACTACTGTCAAGCCTATGAGGGATCGAGTAAACCGGGAAACACGCCGACGCAACTGGTGGCGACTGGGAGAAGCAATGCCAAAACTCAGGCTGGCGATTCGGCAATCAGGTGTTCGGTACATTGCTACGCCACGTATCGCCAAGCACAGGGTTTTTACCTGGCTGCCGGCATACGTCTTGCCTGATTGCCAAGTCGTAGTCATTGCCCGCTCTGACGACACCACCTTCGGTATCCTCCACTCGCGATTACATGAACTCTGGTCACTGCGATTGGGCACCAGCCTGGAGGATCGGCCTCGCTACACCCCCACCACCACCTTCGAGACCTTTCCTTTCCCCGAGGGCCTGACGCCGGCCGATACCGCTGGCCCTGTCGAAAATCTGGAGGATGGCGTCGTCCTGCCCACCTTGACCCCGGAGCGGCGTCCGGTCGCCCTGGCGATTGCTCAAGCGGCTCATCGGCTGAACGAACTGCGGGAGAACTGGCTGAACCCACCCGAGTGGGTGGAGCGGGTGCCCGAGGTGGTCCCTGGTTACCCCGCCCGGATCATCCCCAAGCCCGATCATGAGAAGGACCTCAAGGCCCGGACCCTGACCAACCTCTACAACCAGCGTCCGCACTGGCTGGACCAGGCTCACCTGACCCTCGATGTCGCCGTTGCGGCGGCCTATGGCTGGGAGGACTACAGCCCGGACATGCCCGACGAGGTGATCCTGGCGCGGTTGTTGACGATCAATCTGGAGAGAAGCCACGGGATGCAGCCTAACGGCTGACCCTGGTCAGCCTCGCTTCCGACACAACCGCCTGCTCCAGGATGACATCGACAATGTCGTAATAGGCGACCGCTTGTCCTTGATTTGTGGCTACGGCTACGCTATTGCTTGGCATAACGCCGGCACTGGGTGGTGACAACTTTCTCGATGCGTTGCAGCGCTGGATAAGCGCCGTATCGTCCCTCGAATGAAACCCGATGGCCCCGATCTGGTTACGCCAGAGCTCACCGACCAAGCGCTGCTCATGCCAGACGTTGAGGCGGTCGGGGTCGCTCATGGGGTCTCCTCACGCGCCTGGTCAGCCCTGTGCACCGGCGTCACCCGCCCGCGCGGTTGGATGATCACCTCCAGCCCCAAAGTGCGCAGCGCCTTGAGGACCTTGCCGATCTCGGCAGTTTCCTTGCCCCGCTCAAACTCCGAAAGGAAACGCGTGCTCAGGTTACCGAGCCCGGAGACCGTCTCCAGTGTCAGGCGCCGCTGCTTGCGATGGGTGCGGGCCACGCGGCCGAGTTCCTCGGCGGTCTGGACCGCGCCGTAAAGGCTGTCTTCGTCGGTCATGGCCGCGTCCCTAAAAAAGATACAGTACGGTACAAAATAACGACCCGATTGCCCCATTGCAAGAAAAAGTTACCGTACGTGATAAATCTGGTCCCACTAGACCCACCGCGGAACGGCGCGACCGTTTTACGATGCCATCTGACCCCGGACGACTTTATCAAGAAATGGCGGGGGGTAACCCTCAAGGAAAGCGCCTGCACCAAGGAGCACTTCCTCGATCTTTGCCATCTGCTCGGCGAACCGACGCCCATCGAGGCGGACCCCCCAAGGCACCTGGTTCACCTTCGAGAAAGGCACGCACAAAAGCGAAGTTAGAGCCTGGCCAAAGCCTGGTAATTGCGCTCGTTGAGCAGTTCGCTGGCCTGGTTGAGGCGGGCCTCCTCCTCGGGCGCGAGTTGCAGTTGGCGCAACCGGTCGATGGCCGCCCGGCAGTTGCGGGAGTTGCTGGCGCGGGCCTGGTCCCGGATTTCCTCGAAGAGCTGCTGGATGAGCGCCGGGCTGGCTGACTCCTTGCGGCGCGGCGTCTCAGGGGTGGACAGGTTGGCCAGGTAGGCACGGATATCGGCCAGGACCGCGGTCAATTCCCGTTGCAAGTCAGTCAGGAGGTCGCGGTCTCCCGTCCGCTCCAGCTCGATGGCCAATTCCCGTAACCGGTCAGCGCCGATGTTGCCGCTCAGGCCTTTCAGGCCGTGCAAGGTGCGTCGATCATCCGGGTCATCGAGATTGAGCTGGAGGTTGTCATAGGCCTGGGCAAAATCACCCAGGATCTTGGCATAGAGCGCCGTCTTCCCCCCCATCAGGGCGAGGCCGCGCTCCGGGTGGAGGGCATTGCGCCCTTCAGGTAGGTTGGGTGCCATGTATTTGCTCAAAACGTCCAGGAACTGTTTACGGTCAATGGGTTTGCTGAGGTGTTCGGTCATGCCGGCCTGAAGGGACTTTTCCATGTCCTCGCTGAAGGCGTTGGCGGTCAGGGCAATGATGGGAATCTGGGGGTCGAGGGCCCGGGTGCGCCGGCTGGCCTCGTAGCCGTCCATGATGGGCATCTGGATATCCATCAGGACCAGGTCATAGGCCCTGGTTTGGAACAGCGTCACCGCCTGCTGGCCATCGCCAGCGATATCGATCCGCAGGCCGCTATCCTCCAGGAAACCGAGGACGATTTCCTGATTGAGCAGGTTGTCCTCGGCCAGCAATAGGCGTTTGCCGGCCAATTCTGGCGCCGGGCCCTGCTGGGCCCGGGCCTGGGGATAGCCCCCGGGCCGATCAGGGGGCTGACCGGGGGACTGGTCATGTGGATGGTCGGAGGACTGATCCTGGGACTGATCAGGGCGCCGATCCGTGGACAGGGAAGAGGCGATAGCCAGGCTGGGGTTGGCCCCCTGGGCCTCGGCCACCTCAGCCCGGCCGGCGGGGACGCCCTGCGCCGCGCCGGCCGCGGCGGGAATAGGCCCCCCGTGGACGGGGGCCTCGATCTCGACGCTGAAGCAACTGCCCTGGCCGGGCTCACTGGTCACCTCGATGCTGCCGTTCATCAGCTCGACCAACTGCTTGGTGATGATCAGGCCCAGGCCGGTGCCGCCAAACTTGCGGGTGGTGCTGGAATCCGCCTGGGAGAAGGCCTGGAAGAGGCGTTGCCGTTCCTCGGTGGTCAGGCCGATGCCCGTGTCGCTGATCGCGAAGCGCAAGCGTCCGGTGGCGGGCTGACGAATGGCCAGGCGGACCGTGCCTGCCGCGGTGAACTTGACGGCATTGCTCAGCAGGTTGGTGAGGATCTGGGAGATGCGCAGGGGATCGCCCACAAAGAACCGGTCCTGGTCGGGGACCGCGTCAAGGCAGAGGGTCAGGCCCTTGTCATGGGCGGCGACCTCCACCAGGTGCATGACCTTCTCGACCAGAAGGATCAGATCGAAGGGCGTCCGCTCGGTCTCCAGCTTGCCCGCCTCGATCTTGGAGAGGTCAAGGATGTCGTTAAGGATGCCCAGCAGGGAACGGGCCGAGTTCTCGATCTTGCGCACATAGTCGCGCTGGCGGGGATCCAGGTCGGTGCGCATCGCCAGTTGCGCCATGCCGATGATGCCGTTCATCGGGGTACGGATCTCGTGGCTCATGTTGGCCAGGAAGGCGCTTTTGGCCCGGTTGGCGGCCTCGGCCTGCTG
>JAGVUH010000667.1 GCA_019136395.1 Gammaproteobacteria bacterium | reverse complement strand
ATTGCCGTATCTCCAGCTACCTTCAGTCCATGGCCTACCGCGGCTATAACCCGCTCGTCGCCATCCAGATGGCACTCTCCGGGCAGATTTATGCGGAGGGGAGCGAGTAGTTACCTTGGAACAAGATTCATGGCTCACACCCTCAAGAACAAAAAGTCTTTGCTTACGCGTATTCGCCGCATCAAGGGTCAGAGCGAAGCCTTGGAGCGGGCGCTCGAACAAGAGGCCGAATGTGGCGCCGTGCTCCAGCAGATTGCCGCCATCCGGGGCGCGATCAACGGACTCATGGCCGAGGTGCCGGTGGGGCATGTCCGGGAGCACCTGGGCGCGGAGGGATCGGACCCACAACAGCGCCTGGAGGATGTGCAGGTGCTCCTCTCCGCCTTGCGCTCCTACATGAAGTGAAGGGTAAGGCCCTGGGCCGCCGCATGCTGACCCGCGCCAAACGCATGGCGCAACTCTATGTGCTGGGTGGATGATTCATAATCCAGCGGCGGTGCCGAAGGGGTGGGTGCCGGCGGACACGACGGCTGCGATGCGCGAGCACGCCCGGGGTATTACGCCTGAAATGGATTGCGGATCCTTAGCTCCCCCAGCACGAGGCCATCCTGCAGATCCTCGCTATAAAGCATCTTGGCACCAGCCTGTTGCGCCGTGGCGCAGATGAGGGCGTCGTAGAACGAAAGTTGGTAGCGTTCGGCCGGTAGAGCGCTCGTTCATGCGTAGCGAGTGTCAGGGGCAAAACCTCGCAGTAGGCTTTGACGCCATCGAGAAACGCGTGCACCTCGGGCCAGGTCAGGCTCAGCTTGCGTCGGCATACCGAGACGGCCTCGTTTAGCACTTGGACACTGACCATGCCGCCTTGCGCCAGCAGGGCTTCGGCCGTGTTGGCTTTGTGCTCGTCAGCCGATAACAGGTACAAAACCAGGTTGGTATCAAAGAATACCGGGCGCATCGCTTAGTCGCCCCGGTCGGCTTCGTTGGCATCCAGCCGGTCGAAATGGAAGTCGGCGGGCAAGCGGCCTCGCAACCGCCGCAGGCGGGTAAGCAGTTCTTCTGGCGGCAATTTGCGAGCGACCTCCAGATCCCGCGCCCCCACGACGTGCAAATCAATCTCTTCGCCGGCCTTCAGGTCGAGGGCCTGCACGACCGCGGCCGGCAGACGGACGGCGAGCGAGTTTCCCCACTTAGCAACTTGCATCGCATTACCCCAATGGATATACAGCTTTACCAAAGTATGTCCGATCTGCCTGCCGTCGTTTGTCAGCTGATCAAAACGGCCGATGCCGAGACCCTGCCGCGTTGGTCCGAGTGCGTACTCATCGCCCGGACGCGGATGGGGGAGCGGACAGCCAGGACGGCCCGGTACTGCGCATGGCTGACCGTAGTGGGGGCGGTTGAGGGGGGTAAGGGCACATGGCGCGACGACCCGAGCAGGTTTAGATTGACACCGGCCTGTGCTCTGGCGTTATAGAAATCGACGCTAATGGCTAGGGGTGAAAAACCTGCCCGCTCAGCCCTCGCCAAACAGATCTCCAACCGAGGGACCCTGACCCGGGGGCTGACGCGGCGGCTTGATCCCCAGATGCAGGTAGGCGGACTGAGTGGCCATGCGCCCGCGGGGGGTGCGCATCAGATAGCCCTGCTGGATGAGGAAGGGCTCCAGGACGTCCTCGATGGTGCCGCGCTCCTCGCCGATGGCGGCGGCCAGACTTTCGACGCCGACGGGGCCGCCGTCGAACTTTTCGATGACGGCCGCCAGCAGGCGGCGGTCCATGTGGTCGAAGCCCTGGGCATCGACCTTGAGCAGGGACAGGGCGCCGTCCGCCACGTTGGCGGTGATGTGGCCCTGGGCCTTGACCTGGGCGTAGTCGCGCACCCGGCGCAGCAGGCGGTTGGCGATGCGCGGGGTGCCGCGGGAGCGGCGGGCGATCTCGGCGGCGCCGGCGGGCTCGGTCTCGATGCCGAGGATGCGCGCCGAGCGGGTGACGATGTGGGTCAGGTCCTCCGCCGAGTAGAACTCTAGGCGCTGGACGATGCCGAAGCGGTCGCGCAGGGGCGAGGTCAGGAGCCCGGCGCGGGTGGTGGCGCCCACCAGGGTGAAGGGCGGCAGGTCGAGTTTGATGGAGCGCGCCGCCGGGCCCTCGCCGATCATGATGTCGAGCTGGTAGTCCTCCATGGCCGGGTAGAGGACCTCCTCGACCACCGGGCTGAGGCGGTGGATCTCGTCGACGAAGAGCACGTCCCCCGGTTCCAGGTTGGTGAGCAGGGCGGCCAGGTCGCCGGGCTTCTCCAGCACCGGGCCCGAGGTCTGGCGCAGGCCGACGGCCATCTCGTGGGCGACGATGTGGGCCAGGGTGGTCTTGCCCAGGCCCGGGGGGCCGAAGATGAGGACGTGATCCAGGGTCTCGCGGCGCTGGCGGGCGGCGTGGATGAAGATCTCCATCTGCTCCTTGACCGCCGGCTGGCCGACGTAGTCCGCCAACTGCCGCGGGCGGATGGCGCGGTCCAGGGCCTTGTCGTCGGGGGCCGCGTCGGGGCTGATGAGGCGTTCGGGGGCGGATGCGGAGACGGGCATGGCTAACGGTGACAAGGGTGGAGGGTGGAGGAGTACCTGAAGGAGGGGGCTGCTCGGCCGGGTTGGAGAGGGTCTGATGGCGTTGATCGACAACGGCTACGGGCTGTCGGGGTCAGTGTGACATGCCCCGTCCGGGATTGCACTCAAGGCCCCGCCTCCACGAAGACGCGCACCCGACCGGAGCGGCCCTGGGCATCAACCACCGCCAGGTTGACGAAGCCCGGTCCTGGCGGGCGCCAGGGGGTGACGCGGGCGAAGGGCTCGTGGGCGATGGGGGCGCCGTTGGCGAACCAGGTGAAGGGGGGTTGGCCATCGCGCACCTTGAGGGCCAGTTCCCCATCCAACCCCGCGCCCAGGGCCAGGCGAGCGCCGGCCGGCGGGAAGGCGATGCGCGGGGCGGCCGTCGCCGCGGGTTCGTCGACCTGGCGCAAGGGCGGAGGCAAACTGGCGGTGGTGGTCGCCTGGAGCACCCCCGGCGGCGAAGGCGGCAAGGGGTGACGGGGGCCCAGGCGGGCGAAGACGTCGACCAGCAGGGGGGCGGCGGCGGTGATACCCGTGAGCCCCGGCACCGGGGCGCCATCGGGGCGCCCGACCCAGACGCCGACGACGTGCCGGCCATCGAAGCCCAGGGCCCAGGCATCACGGTAACCATAGGAGGTGCCGGTCTTGAAGGCCAGGCCGGCGGCGTTGGCCGCCGCGGGGGGTGGGACACCGGCCAGGATATCGGTGACCTGCCAGGCGGCGCGCTCGTCCAGCACCGGCAGCCGGAGGCCGTCATCCCCCAGAGAGGCCGGGGGCGAGGCAGTGAGATGGGCGGCGGCAAGGATCGTTGATCCAGGGTCGGAGGTAGGCCTTTTGCCCGCGGGTTCGATGCCACCGTTCATTGGCGCCCCCGCCGCTACAGCCGCCCCCCCACCGATCGCCATCGGCAGTTCCTCGACCAACGGCATGGGCCGGCCGCCGCGGGCGAGGGCGCCATAGACGGCCACCAGGTCCGTCAGTCTCAGGCCGACACCGCCGAGGCCAATGGCGAGTCCCGGCGGCGACAGGTCCGGCAGTTCGGGCCTCGCCCCGGCCCGTTTCAGGCGGGCGACCAGCCGCGCCGGCCCCACCGCCTCCAGCAGCTTGACCGCGGGGACGTTGAGCGAGAGTTGCAGGGCGCGGCGCAGGGTCACCGTGCCCTGATAGTCGCGATCGAAATTGGCCGGGACATAGCGCCCGAAGCCGGCGGGCCGGTCCTCGATCAGGCTCTCGGGATGGGCGATGCCGGCCTCGAAGGCCAGGCCATAGATGAGGGGTTTGAGGGTTGAACCGGGCGATCGCACCACCCGGGTCATGTCGATGTAACCTTCCCGCGCCGCCGTCAGGCCCGGGGAACCCACCGCGGCGAGGACCTCGCCGCTCCGGTGGTCCGCCACCAGCAGGGCCAGGGACTGCTTCTCCTCCAGCAGGCGGCCGCGCTCCACGGCCAGGGCCTCCAGCCGGGCCTGGAGGTCCGCCGCCAGGGTGAGACGTTGCACCGGCCGTTCCGGATGGGCGAGCCGCGCGCGCTGGGTGGCATGGGGCGCCAGCAGCGGAAAGGGCCGGCGTTGGCGGGGCACGGGCTCGCGTTGGGCTGCGGCGACCGTCTCCGCGTCCAGAATGCCCGCCGCCAGTGCCCGGGCCAGCACCCGGTCCCGGGCCCGCTGAGCCGCGGCTGGGTCCCGATCCGGGCGGCGGGCCTCGGGGGACTGCGGCAAGGCCACCAGCAGGGCGGCCTGGGCCGGCGTCAAGCGCCTGGGTTCCAGCCCGAACCAGGCCAGGCTGGCGGCGCGGATGCCTTCGAGGTTACCCCCATAGGGCGCCAGGTGGAGGTAACGTTCCAGGATGGCCGCCTTGTCCTGGCGCCGTTCCAACGCCAGGGCCTGGACCATCTGCCGCAGCTTGCCCGCCACCCCCCGGCTGGACTGGCCATGGAGCAGCCGGGCGGTTTGCATGGTCAGGGTCGAGGCCCCGGAGACCACCCGGCCGTTGACGACCAACTGCCCGACCGCCCGGGCCAGGGCCAGATAATCGACCCCCCCATGGCGGTAAAAGCGACGGTCCTCGCAGGCCAACAAGAGACGGATGAACAGCGGGTCCACCTCCGCCAGGGTCACGGGCAGGCGCCAACGGCCATCCGCGACCGTGAAGGCGCGCAGCAGGCGGCCCTGGCGATCCACCACCAGTGGCGAGGTGGCCACCGTCGGCAGTTCATCACCGCTCCGGCTGATAAAGAAAGCGCCCGCGTGGATGCCGGTCAGCAGGAGCAGCAGCAGTCCGGCCCCGCCGATCGGCACCCAACCATAAGTCTTGCGGAATCTCAATTGTTATGCCAGGCCAGGCGACATGGGGGAACTATTGCACCCCTGGTGCCTAGTGCCTAATGCCAGGTGTTTGGTATCACGGGTTGAGGAAAGGCTCCCGGGGCTCAGAGCTTCAGACCGAGCAGCAGTCCGGCGCCAAAGGCGGCGGCGTTGGAGAGATTCCGGGTCATGAGGTCCTTGAGGGCGCTGGCGTAGGCCCCGAACCAGGCCGCGAAGCTGTCATAGCCCGCCTCCATGCCCACCCAGTTGATGCCGATCAGCCCGGCGTGCTGGAGAGCGAAGAGGGCGATCAGCAGCAGGCCGCCACCCACCAGGGCGATCTTGAAGGCGATCTTGAAGGCGTAGCCCACCGCCAGTCCGACGATGAAGGAAAACCCCAGGTTGAGCAGATTCTCCGGGGAGAAAAAGGCCGGCTCGCCGACAGAGCCCCCGCGCTGGGCCGAGGGTGGAAAGGGCAGATCGCCGGGATAGCCCCCGCCCTGGGCCGAGGGTGGGAACGGCAGGTCGCCGACAGAGCCCCCGCGCTGTGCCGAGGGCGGGAAGGGCAGGGCCGCCTCGGCCGCGGGGGGCGGGGACGGGCCCGCGCCGCCCTCCGTGAGAAAGGTCTCGCTCGGCGGGCGACCCATGGCCGCCGCCGGGTCGCCCGCCTCCCGTGGCCCGGTCATGAGGTGATTCGTCGCCGCCACCGCGCCGGCCAGGCCCAGGGCGGACCCGGCCAGGGTCAGCGCGCGCATGGCGGCATGGCCCTGGCGACGGCGTTACCCAAACCTCGTTCCCTCACCTGGAACTAACGCTTGCGCGGTGGCGGCAGGTCGGTGATCGAGCCGTGGGCCACCTCCGCCGCGAAGCAGATGGTTTCGTTCAGGGTGGGATGGGGGTGAATGGTGAGGCCGATGTCCTCGTAATCCGCGCCCATTTCCAGCGCCAGGACCGTCTCGCCAATCAGTTCGCCGGCGTTGGGACCGACGATGCCCGCGCCCAGGATGCGCTTGGTGGCGGGATCGAAGAGGAGTTTGGTCAGGCCCTCGTCGCGCCCGATGCCCAGGGCACGGCCGCTGGCCGCCCAGGGGAAGACGCCCTTTTCATAGGGGATGCCCTTGGCCTTGGCCTCGGTTTCGGTCAGGCCCATCCAGGCGACCTCCGGGTCCGTGTAGGCCACGGAGGGGATGGTCAGGGGATCGAAGAGGGCCGGCAAGCCGGCGATGACCTCGGCGGCCACCTTGGCCTCATGGGTGGCCTTGTGGGCCAACATGGGGTTACCCACCACGTCGCCAATGGCGAAGATGGTGCGGACATTGGTGCGCATGTGCTGATCGACGGGGATGAAGCCCCGCTCATCCACGGTCACCCCCGCGGCCTGCGCATTGATCAGCTTGCCGTTGGGCTTGCGGCCCACCGCGACCAGGACGCGGTCGTAGATATCCTCGGCCGGGGCCTCCGGGCCCTCGAAGCTGACCCTGATCCCCGCCGCCGTGGCATTCATGGCGGTGACCTTGGTGCCGAGCATGATCCGGTCGTAGCGCTGCTTGATGACCTTTTCCAGGGGCTTGACCAGGTCCTTGTCGCAGCCGGGGATGAGCTGATCCTGAAGTTCGACGATGTCGATGCGCGCCCCCAGGGCCTGATAGACCGTCGCCATCTCCAGCCCGATGATGCCGCCGCCCACCACCAGCATGCGCCCGGGGATATCGGGCAGGGTCAGGGCATCCGTCGAATCCATGACCCGCGGGTCCTC